>JBDTNT010000064.1:0-3612 GCA_039933615.1 Flavobacterium sp.
GATATTCCTTAATCATTTTATCGCGGAATTTCTCTGCAGAAGTATTCCAGTAAATTTCATAAGTATTCGGAATAAACATAGCGAAAACATTCTCTTCGTTGAAACCATTTTCTTTTAGGAAAGTAGAATCCTTGATAGCTTTCATCAAAGACAAACTGTCCGCTTCGATTTCAGAACCTACTCTTCCGGCAAAATTCTCTAAACGTTCCTGATTGTTAAAAGCTAATTTTACAGGAACATTAGAACGCATAGCTCTTACCAAATCGATATTATTCATGTCCTTTTTAAGTAAAAAACGACCTGATTTTACATTTTCCGGATAGCTTCTTTTATCGGCTACCATCTCAAAATTTTCAAAATTTTTGATATAAGGTTCCAGTATCTTTTTAACATCGGTATAATTCGCTCCGGTCGGAACATATACGTACAATTCTTTTTCTTCAAATTTAGTATTAGAACTAAAAATTCTGCTGATTAAAATGAATCCGTAAACCATTAAAACTGAAATTACGGCTACGGCAGTTATCGTGATTATTTTTTTTATAGTCAAAGCTAAAATTTTAAATTTGTTTATTAATTAATTGAAAAATTGCTTCATCCTGATATTCGTTATTTAGCAAAATCCAATCTTTTTTAATTCCTATTTCCTTAAAGCCAAATTTAGTAAAAAGAGCTATACTAGCTACATTTCCTACATTAATATTTGCATATAATTGATGCAGGTTTAAATTATGAAACGAGTATTTAATTAGCAATTCTAATGCCTCAGAACCAATGTTTTGCTTTCTGTTTTCTTTATCCTGAATTACAATTCCAACTCCCGCTCTGTTATTTTTCGGGTCAAATTCAAATAAATCAATCAAACCGACCGCCGGAAAATCCTCATCCTGACAGATTGCCAATCGCAATTGTTTGGCTTCATAAATATCCTGATTGGCGTTTTCGAGATATTGGCGAACCAAAAATCTACTGTACGGAGTTTGTGTATTACTTACTTCCCAAATGCTCTGGTCGTTTTCCATTGCGTACACAAATTCCAGGTCATTAGGTTCTAATGCACGCAGGTAAATTGAATCTCCTTTAAGAGTTATCATATATGATTTTTGATTTTAGACTTTAGATTTCAGCCCTTTTACCTTTTACCTTTCACTTTTGACTTTAAAAACTTAAATTTCAATAGTCCCTTTGAATACAAATTTTGCAGGTCCGGTCAGGAAAACATTCGTAAAATGCTCCCCGGTTTTATCAAAAGAAACGACTAATTTTCCTCCTTCAACATTCAAATTTATTGACGTTTTATCGGTCTGCCCGATAGCATTCATAGCAATTGCAACAGCTGTAGCGCCAGTACCGCAAGCAAGAGTTTCGTCTTCTACACCTCTTTCGTAAGTACGAAGTGAGAAAGTAACGTCATCAACTTTTTTCACGAAATTAATATTACTTCCTTTTTCGCCATACAATTCACCGTAACGGATTGCAGCTCCGTTTTCCTTTACATTATAATGTTCTAAATCTTCAACGATTTGTACATGATGCGGGGAACCTGTATTTAAAAAAGTATAAGTATCTTTTTTCTGAATTTCATCAACATCAATCATTTGCAAAGAAATAATGGCATCGTCCCCTACTGAAGCATGATGCAATCCATCGGTTGCAATAAAAGTGGTTTTATTTTCGATAATGCCCAACTGACTGGCAAAGGCTACCAGACAACGGCCACCGTTTCCACACATTGAACTTTGATTTCCATCTGAATTATAATATACCATCTTAAAATCAGTTTCGGAGTCATTTTCAAGTAAAATAAGCCCGTCAGCACCGATTCCAAATCGTCTGTCACACAAGCGTTCAATTAGTTTTATATTGTCTTTTGGAAAAAATTCTAAGCGATTGTCAATCATCACAAAATCATTGCCAGTACCCTGATATTTATAAAATTCTATTTGCATTTTTATCCTGTTAGAAGTACAAAAGTACGAACTATTAATTAATGAAATGTTAATCATTGTTAAAGAGCGTTAAACCATTTTCACGAATAATTTTTTGGAGTATTTTTACGTAAAATAACTTAAACATAAATTCTAATTATGAAAAGATTTTCAGCCTTATTTTTAGTGTCATTATTAAGCGGCGCTATTACCCTTGGTGCTTACAAGTTATTATTTGAAAGCAACAATTCTTTTTTTGGAAAAGGAAATTCTGTTGTAACCCTTGCTCCGGATTCTTACGGCAGAAATGTTGGACTGGCTGCCGAAACCGTCGACTTTACGGCTGCCGCAGATAAAACGATCCATACCGTTGTGCACGTAAAAAATGTTTCGCGACGAACAGTCAGCAATCCGATGATGGAATTTTTCTACGGTTATGGCGGACAGCAACAGCAGGAACAGGTCGGAACAGGTTCTGGCGTTATTATTTCTGAAGACGGATATATTGTCACCAATAATCACGTAATCAAAGATGCTTCTGAGATTGAAATTACCCTGAACAATAAAAAATCCTATACCGCAAAACTGATCGGTACAGATTCTAAAATGGATATCGCACTATTAAAAATTGATGCGGATGAAAAACTTCCTTACACTGCTTTTGCCAATTCAGATTCTGTAAAAATCGGAGAATGGGTTTTAGCTGTTGGAAATCCCTATAATTTGACTTCGACCGTAACAGCCGGTATCGTTTCGGCTAAAGCCAGAAATTTAGATACTAAAGGAATTCAGTCTTTTATTCAAACTGATGCTGCTGTTAACCCTGGAAATAGTGGTGGTGCATTGGTCAATACCCGAGGAGAATTAATTGGAATCAATACTATGATTTCGTCAATGACAGGTTCTTATGTTGGATATTCGTTTGCCGTTCCTTCAAACATTGCCCGAAAAATTATCGAGGATATTATGGAATTCGGAAATGTTCAACGAGGAATTTTAGGCGTTGAAGGTGGAGAATTGAACAGTACTGCTTCAAAAGAACTTGGAATTACTGAAACACAAGGTTTTTATGTAAAGAAAGTAACTAAAAATTCAGGAGCAGAAAAAGCAGGACTTACAACAGGAGACATTATTATAAAATTGGATGAGCAGAATATTTCAACTTTTGCCGATCTTTCAGGTTATATCAATACAAAACGTCCAAATGATGTTGTGAAAGTGACTTATATCAAAGACGGAAAAACAAAAGCCGTTTCGGTAACCTTAAGCAAAAATGAATTTTACAGTACGGAATTCAAAGGAATTGAGTTAGAAAATATTGATGCTGCTGATAAAAAGAAATTCCGAATTGATTATGGAGTAAAAATCAAAAGTATTACAAACGAAAATCTGATGCAATATCAAAATGAACTACAAGGCAATATTATTTTGAGCATTGATAATGTAAAAGCAAGCAATGTAGAAACTGTTTCTAAACTTTTAAGTAAAAAAGATGAGGGACAAAGCATGCGACTTGAAATGATAAATAAAAATGGTGAAATTCTAAGAATCATCATATAATTTAGTCGCAGTTTTCAGTTACTTTATTTAGTTTTTTTTTAGGACTAAATATCATAATTGAGATTAAAAAAAATTATAATTATAATTTTAGAAAGCCATCTTAGAAATAAGGTGGCTTTTTTGT
>JBDTNT010000065.1:0-16314 GCA_039933615.1 Flavobacterium sp.
TTCATGCTCAGGTCTAAATGGGCGTCTATTATAAACATAGTATTTTTTTTAAGGCTCAGAGGTTCTCTGGACAACTGTTATTATGAAGTCTGCTCTCTTTCTTCTTCGCTCTATTTTCTATTCTTTTTTCTTTATTCTCCTTTTTCTGCTGTTAGATATTAATTTTTCTGCTTCGCGCTTCAACAATCCATTGCTCGCAGATCTGCTGTGCTGCGTTAACCACCTGAACAGTATCATAAAGTGCGCAGGTAGGGCATACGTGATAGGGAATGGCGTAAATAATATCACCAATTTTATATTCCTTTTTGCCCCGGTTTTCTATGATTAAATGTTCTTCGGAATGAGAAGTCGGAATTAGATTTTCATCATTTAAAATCACTAATCTTTTATCGATTGGATTTTCTGAAGCAACAGCTTTGTAACCAATATCAATGCAAAAGGTTGAATTGGTAGGTTTAGAAATAATAGTTCCAACGAGTACAGCAGCGGTCTTGAATTTCTGTTCCGGTAAATGAAGACTATAATTAATGTCCCAAAAAACAAAAGTTCCCGGACTGCATTCTACATTTTTCTGAGTCGCATAAAACGGAAATGTATTGGAACCTCCGGCTACAATTTTTAATTCATGACCCAGTATTTGCTGTATTCGCTCCATTTCTTCATTGATGCTGAAAAAAATATTCGAAGCAGCAGAGGTTCGCTGTTCTTCATCCCCTTTTAAATGACCATCGTAAATATGAATTCCTGCAAAATAGATGTTTTTTAACTCCATAATCTGGGTTATCAAGGCGCTCCAGTTTTTAGAAATTGAAATTCCTGTCCTGTTCATTCCGGTATTCAAATCCAGAAAAACGGTGAGTTTCATATTATTCTTTTTGGCACTTTCATTTAGTGCCTGTGCAGATTCTAAATTGTCAACAATAGTCGAAAAATCAGCTTCGGGATATTTTTTAATCAGTGAAATCCAGCGTTCTTTTCGTAAGCCAACAGGCTGGTACGCTAATAAAATATCCGGTATCTGGTGAATTGCAGAAAGTTCAGCTTCGGCAATCGTGGCACATTTGACTTTGTTGATATTGTGAATTTTAAACAATTCCAGAATTTCACCGATTTTATGCGTCTTAATATGTGGTCTTAATTTTTGAACATCACCGTTTACGGATTCAATCAGACGCTCGATATTAAACTGGATGCGATCTTCGTAAACAGCCAAAAAAGGAGTGTCAATGCGGGTTTCGGAATTAATTTTCCACCAATCTTTTTCCATGATTTAGTTTCTGGTTTTTTCTACAACTTCAATTAGATTTTGAAAAGCTTCCACTGATTTTTCATACGTCAGTTGAGCCAATAATTCCTTCGAAAATAAATTAGAGCCTATTCCAACACAAACAACACCAACTTTAAACCAGGATTTTAAGTTGCTTTCTTCTAAGGTTACCCCTCCGGTTGGCATTAATTTTAAATTGGGAAAAGGAGCTTTGATTGCTTTTACATATCCCGGACCGCCAATTTTATCTGCAGGAAATAATTTGACCACTTCGGCTCCTAATTTATTGGCATGAAGGACTTCGTTTAAAGTAGCCGCTCCGGGGATCCAGTAAACATTATTTTTAAAACAATAATTGCCTATTTCTAAATCGGTGTGGGGGCATACAATACAATCAGCTCCCAATTGGTGGTATGCTTCTGCGTCGTTAACCGTCAAAATAGAGCCAACAGCTATTTTTATGTCTAATTTATTAGCATTTCTAAACGCAATCATTTGGCTGAATACTTCCTTTGCATCAGTTGCCCGTGCTGCAAATTCGATAATTTTAATGCCAGTTGCGGCAGCTGATTTCAATATGATTTCGGCAGTCTGAATGTTGATTTGAGTTACTAACGGAAGTACGCCTTGTGTTTTTAAAATGCTGTACATATTTGGGGAAATTTATCTGTTAATTCTATTGCTTGAGCCATTTTTAATAAAATGATTTATTTCTCTTGGGGTGCTAATCGCAAAATCTCCGGGAACACTCTGCTTGATTACGCCACACGCTGTTGCCCAGTCGATACATTCCTGACCCGAAAATTTATTGGTGAGTCCGTAAAGCAACCCTGCGGTAAAAGCATCACCGGAACCAATCTGGTCGGTTACGAGATTTATTTTTTGTTCTTTTGTTTCATAGAAATTACCTTCATGCAAAAGCAGTCCTTTGTATAAATGTGCCGGCCCGTCTGATTTTCTGAAGCTCATGGCAAGTGTTTTCAGAAAAGGCATTTTGACCTTTAATAATTCGAATGTTTTCTGAAAACGATCTGCATCGGATTCTTTTACATCAGTTTTAATTCCGAAGTAAATTTCTACTGCGTCTAAATCGGCAATGGTGATTGTGCTGTACTGAAGTAAATCGGGCATGATTTCAGATGGATGTTTTCCGTACTGCCATAATTTCGACCTGAAATTAAAATCGGAAGAAATTGGCAAGCCTTTTTTATGGGCAGTCAGGATGGCTTCTTTGCAAACCAGACTGGCTTCATAAGAAACACCCGGACTTATTCCGGACCAGTGGAAATGAGTTGCCTCATTCAAAACAACATTCCAGTCAATTTGGTTTTCTCTGATGGTAGCGAAAGAAGAATTGCTCCGGTCGTAAATCACCTGCGATTGCCTGATTTGATTTCCGGCCTCAACAAAATATAAGCCTAAACGTTCTCCTCCGTAAACACAATTGGAAGTGTTTACTTTATATTTTTGAAGTTCATTTAAAGCCAGTTGCGCTAAATCATTTTCGGGCAGTCGTGTAATATAATCGGTTTGAATTCCTAATTGGGAAAGTAAAACACAAACATTAGCTTCGGCTCCGCCAACATGAATGCGCATTTCGTTAGCCTGCGTAAAACGATAGCCATCAACGACATTCATACGGAGTAATAGTTCGCCAAAAGCGGCAATTTTTGTTTGTGGTGTATTTGTATTCATTTTTAATGTTTTTTGCCACAGATTTCACAAATTAATCATTATAATCTGTGAAATCTGTGGCCTGTTTTTTGTCAATCTAAAATAATTCAAAAACGGCTTCTACTTCAACAGGAATATTGTCCGGTAAAGACCCCATTCCAACCGCGCTTCTTACGCCAATTCCGTTTTCCTGTCCCCAGACTTCAGCGAATAACTCACTACAGCCATTGATTACGTAGGGATGTCTTAGAAAATCGCCATTGCAATTTACCATTCCTAAGACTTTTACAACTCTTTTTACTTTGTCCAGGCTTCCAAAATTGGTTACAATGGTAGAAAGCATGGTTAATCCGACTTGTCTTGCCGCTAATTTTCCTTCTTCAATATCCATATCGTCACCAATTCTTCCGATGATTAAGGATTTGTCATCCCGGACAGGGCCGTGTCCGGAGAGGTATAAATATTTACCATCAACTAAATAAGGTTTGTAGATACCAAGTGGCTCGGGCGCCGGTGGCAGGGATAAACCTAGTGTGTCAAATTTTTCTTGTGGTAATAAATTCATGATATTAATGTATAATTGAGTTTAAAATAAAAACGAAAATGATTCCTAAAACAGATACTAAAGATTCCATGACTGTCCATGATTTGAAAGTATCTTTCAGGCTGATATTAAAATATTCTTTAAACATCCAAAAACTTGGATCGTTTACGTGTGAGCACATGAGGCTTCCGGCTCCTACAGCTAAAACCAACAGATTGGGGTCGAGTCCGTTAGTTTGAAGTAAAGGTAATAAAACGCTGGCAGTCATTAATCCTGCCGCGGTTGCAGAACCCACACAAACCCTTATTATGGCGGCCATTATCCATGCCAGCAAATAAGGATGAATGTTTGTTTGAGTTAAAGTCGAGACAATAGTTTCGTTTACTCCGCTGACAATCATAACTTCTTTCAAACCTCCCGCTCCGCCTACAATCAGAACAATTAGCGCCACATCCTTGATCGCGACTGCATAATCATCCATAACAGAAGTTATGCTACGGTTCATTCGGAGGCCTAAAGTATAGGTGCAAATCAGCAATGAAATTAACATGATCATACTGGGTTCGCCAACGGTTTTACAGATGTCAAGCAACGTTTTATTTGTTGAAATCAAGGGCAATACAGATGTCAGGGTTAAACCAAAAACCGGGAATAAGGCAGAGAATAAGCTAATTGAAAAACTTGGAAGTGTGCCCTCATTAGCAATTTCTTCTACATTTAAAATTTCATGATTTGATTCGGTTTTGATATTCTTAAGGAGATTTGAAAATAATAAACCCGCAATAAAAATGGTCGGTATGGCGATTATGATTCCGTAAACTAAAACAAGTCCAATATCGGCATTTAAAATACTGCTCAGAGCCATTGGAGAAGGATGTGGTGGCAAAAAACCGTGCGCAACTGAAAGTGACGCAAGCATAGGAATCCCTAAATATACTTTCGATAATTTAAATTGGTGGGCAACTGAAAAAATCAGAGGTACTAACAAAACAAATCCAACACTATAAAACAGAGGTATCCCAACAATAAACCCGGTAATCATTAAGCCTAGGCGAACGTATTTTTCGCCCGTCCATCCCATAACTGTTTTCGCAATAACATTTGCTGCTCCGGAGGAAACGGTGAGTTTGCCAATACAGGTTCCAAAGACAATAATCAAAGTAATGGAACCCAGCATTTCGCCCAGACCTTTTTGCACTGTTTGTGACAAAGTATTTATCGGCAGGCCTAAAAAAAGGCCTGCTAATAAAGCTGTTATAATGAATGCAATAAAAGGATTGATTTTAAACCAGGCAATTTGCAGGATTAAAAAAGCAATGCATGCGGTAAGAATTAAAATGCTCATTGATCTCTTGTATATTATTTATCCCACCAGATTTTTGTTGTAAAGGTATCTTCGCCCTGACGTTTTATCGCTTCAGCTAAGTTAGCGGAATTCACTGAATATTCGCTTGTCGGATATCTGAAACGTCTTGGTATTGTGCCGTTTGTGACGTTCCCGGGAAAGTTTACCGGAACTAAAACAGGATAACCCGTTCTTCTCCAGTTGGCATAAACTTCCTGCTCGTCAACAAATAAAGCAACCCAAATCTGCGTGTGTATCTGATTCATTTTCTGGTCTAATGATCCGGCAGCATTAAAAGGGTTTGCGGTTAAGTATGGAGTCGCATCGGCAATTGTATAACCAGCCCCGTAAATTCCCATATTCAGGAATGATGCTTTTATTCCTTTTTCATATAAATCTTTATCGGTTTCTGTAGCATACCATCCTCTGGCTGCCGCTTCTGCTAAATAAAGATTGGTTTCCGCATTACTGATAAGTACCAGAGGCGCATCATATTTAAAAACAGTGCTTTGGTTTGGCTCAGAATAAGTAGCCTGCTCAATTGCTGTTGGAGCAGTTTTAAGTCCGTTAGGAAAACCTTTTTGCATAGCCAGCGTTGTGTTTTGTACTGTTCCTTCCCAAACTCCTGCATAAACACTAATTCTTGGATCTGCAGTAGCTTTTAGTAAATCGATGAAAGTTTTACCCAGTTTTCCGCCTTCAACATTTTTCTGACCGAATGATCCCTGAGTAAAATCCTGTTTTCTGGAATCAAGACCAACCGGATTTCTGTTGAAATCATTTGGACCGTCTGTATACTTCATTATGGCATTATCAGTTCCGTTTAGGATTACGCCTCCGGCAATTGCTTTGGTAACCCATGTTTTAGAAAGAGCCGGATCTACTTTTGTTAATCTTAATCCAAGGCGAAGCATTAACGAATAAGAGAATTTTTTCCATTTTGCAATATCTCCGTCATAAATAAAATCGGCTTTGCCAAAACTTGGTTTAGAAGGATCAAGTGCTATTGCAGCTTCATCAAGTTCTTTCAATAAATCTTTATAAATAGCCTCCTGGGAATCATATTTCGGAAGGAAAACCTGAGTGCTGGTGGCTTTCGCAGCTTCAAAATAAGGAATGTCTCCGTAAAGATCAGTAATTCTGTGGTATAAATACGCTTTCCAGATTCTGGCAATATTAACTTTGTTGCTGTCATTTGGATTGTTTTTCAAAGCATCTATTACAATTTCAACTTCATTTACACCCGTTGGATACGCCTGATTAAAATAAGCAGAATAATAAACTTCATTACTAAGATATTTGTCGCCCGCGCCGGAAGCTTCTTTATACGTAGCATAATGCTGGAGCATTCCGCCACATTCCAAAATATTGGTAGCAAAATAATTGTTGTTTAGGCCATCTAATTGCGATTTGCTGAAAATGAAATTCGGATTTGGTTTCTCAACAACGTTTGGATTTGTATTTATTTCTTCGAAATCCTTTGTACAGGCTGTCATACTTGCTAAAAATATTCCTGTGATATATAAAATGGTGGTCTTTTTCATGTCTTTTAATTTAAAATTTAACGTTTAAACTTAAACCAAAACTTCTAGTTTTTGGCACTCCAAATTGTTCTACACCCTGGGCATTTCCGGCACTAAATACAGATTCCGGATCTACATTTGGCGTTTTCTTATAAAGAATGAATAAGTTTCTGGCAACAAATGAAACAGAAGCTCCCTGAAGTTTAGATAAACCTTTTATTTTTTCGATTGGCAATTGGTAACCAAAAATTACTTGTCTTAATTTTACAAAACTCGCATCATATACAAATGTTGAAGAGATGTTTCTTAATCCGTCGTAATAAGTTCTTAGGTTTTCCGGTGCAATAACCATGTTAACCGGATTTCCGTTAGTGTCTACACCGGAAATCGGCAATCCGTTTTCACGGCCTTCCAAAGTTAGTTTTGTCAATCCCATACGCGTTCCGTATAAATCAGTTCCGGAATATAAGCTTCCGCCAAATTTACCATCAATCAAAAAGCTGAATGAGAAAGATTTGTATTTAAATTCATTACTGATACCCGCTGACCACGGGTGAACTCCCTGGCCTAATTCTTCAAGTGGACCTTGAGCAATAGTTGCCGATCCGCCGCTTACGTTGTAAACGGTATTTCCATTTGCATCTTTACGGGGTTTATATCCTTTGATGATGCTGTACGGACGGCCAACGTCACTTGTAATTGTAACATAACCATTTACGGAAGTTGCCATCGTAATCGAATTCAACTGATCTGTAAGGGCTTCAACTGTATTTTCGTTGTAAGATCCGTTGAAACTTGCCTCCCAGGAGAAATTATCAGTATTGATGATTTTTCCACTCACTAATAACTCGACTCCTTTGTTTCTCATTTTTCCAAGATTCAATAACGCGGTGTTGGAACCGGAAGCATTAGAAATTGTAGTTTCAACAATGTCGTTTGTTGTAGCTCGGTTGTACCAGGCAAAATCAATATTTAAACGATTATTTAAAAAACCTAAATCTGTACCAACTTCAAATGTTGTAGAGGTTAGCGGACTTAAAGTCGCATTTGGAACTCTTGAACTCGTTGGCCCCTGTAATTGTTGTCCGTTATGTCCGCCCTGAACCATCGAATAAGACTGGTTCAATGCATAAGGATCCGGAGTTGCCCCACCTACCTGAGCCCATGAAGTTCTTAGTTTTGTAAAGGAAACCCATTCCGGCATTTTTATAATATCTGAAAGAATTATACTCGTTCCGATCGAAGGGTAAAATACCGTATTGTTTTCTTTAGAAAGGGTAGAGAACCAATCCTGGCGTCCGGTAAGGTTTAAAAAAACGATGTTTTTATAATCTAAATCTACTGCACCATAAACTGAATTTGTTTTGGTTTTGCCATATGGGTAGGAGTAAGTCAATGTCGATAAATTGCTTAAAGCATAAAAATCGTCTAATACAAAATTCGATCCTTCAACTTTGGTTTCATCTCTTAAAGTGCTGCGGGAATTAACTCCGGCCAAAGCATTTAAAGAGAAGTTTTCGTAAATATTTTTCTTTGAATAATTCAGGATTGCTTCCGAATTGAGGTTCTGTAATTTTACTGTTGAACCTTGTGCGTATCCAACAGGGTTGTTTAAAGTTGTTTTTGGAATATATCCAAAGAAATCATAATTCGTGTAATCCTGTCCGATTCTTCCCTGAAGAAATAAGTCAGGAGTAAAGTTCATTTTTACGTTTAACATTCCAATGAAACGGTTTTTGGTATCACTGTTTTTGATTTTATTGACAACATAATAAGGATTTGTAGCTACTGCAACAGGATTCCAGGCTTGTTCAACACCGTTTGCATCATAACCCGGTGCAAGATTTCGGATGTCAACCGTATTTCCAATCATATAAGTTCCCCAGTTCGGATTTGCTTCTGCGTCAGAAACGGTCACTCTGTTATTTGATTTGTCAATGTTGTATTGTGCTACCACATCAAATTTCAACCAGTTTGTTAAGTTGACATTCGTGGCAATGTTCACACTTTTACGGTTAAAATCTGAATTAGGGACAACACCTTCATTGTCCATGTTCATGAAAGAAAGACGTCCAGTTGCCTTTTCAGTTCCTCCTGATAAAGCGATAGAGTTAATATAAGTTGTACCTGTCTGGTAAAAGTTTTTGATATTGTTTTTTTGAGGAGAATAAGGTCTTGCCACCCCGTCAAATTGAATAACATTTGTTCCGTCCATTTTGGCTCCCCATGACCAGCGTCCGTCGGCTATGGCTTCAGCTTGTGTTGTTGGTTTTTTACCATTTGCTCCTGAACCGTATTCGTACTGCCAGTCTGGTTTGATTGACGGAGTCTCAAAAGTAAACGAAGAATTATATTCTACCCCAATTCCTTTTTGAGCCGCACCTCTTTTGGTTTGAATCAGAATAACTCCGTTTGCAGCACTCGCCCCGTATAATGCAGCGGCCGTTCCGCCTTTCAATACCGTAATACTTTTAATATCATCCGGATTTATAACAGATGTTCCGTCACCTCTGTCGACATTGATTCTGGTTGATCCCGCTCCGTTACCAATCCCAGGTAGATTAAGCTGTGTATTGTCTATTGGTAAATCATTTACGACATACATTGGCTGGTTGTTTCCGTTTAAGGAACCATTTCCACGAATTACTACTCTTGTTGATCCGTTTGGACCGGTTGCAGTACTGCTTACGTTTACACCAGCTATTTTCCCAACCAGTGCATTTGCAATATTAGTTTCCTTGGCTTTGGTAAACTCTATTCCCTTAAGTTCTGTTACGGCATATGCAATTGCCTTGCTGCTTTTTTTAACTCCGAGGGCAGTTACTAAAACCTGATCTAAAACATTCTCAGCCGGTTTTAGGCTGATTACTAAATTGCTTGTGCGATCTAAATTATATTCTGTTGTTGCATAACCCATGTAGGTGATAACAATGTGAGTTTCGTTTTCCGGAACATTCAATTTGAATTTTCCTGTCTCATCGGTTATGGTTGCTATTTTAGTATTACTTTTTGCATAGACCGTTGCTCCTGCAATTGGCATTCCGTCATCCTGACCAATTATTTGGCCTGAAATTTCAACCTGACTACTTTTTTGTTCAAAAAGATGCTTTTTAATTGCAGTCTCTTTTGCATTTGCTGAAAGGATTATCCCTCCCAGAAATACTAATGAAATTAGCTTTGTTTTCATAATTCTTTGGTTTTCACGTTTTTTTTTGGTTTTTATTGGCGATCAAATATAAAAATTAATTTTTCACAGTTGCATATTTTTTGCATAAAATGCATATTTTTTGCAATATTTTTTCTGTAAGTATTTTTATATCCCAAAAGAAGTATTGTTTTTAGGGGTATTTTGAGAAATTTTTGCACAAAACGCTTTTATTTGAAAAAATAAATTTTGGCTGAAAATTCGTATTTTTGAAAGATGAAAATTGCACTTATTCAATCCGATCTGTACTGGGAAGACGCCTCTGCGAATAGAAATAACTTCGAATCGAAGATTAATGAAATCGATCCTGATGTTAATCTGGTGGTACTTCCTGAAATGTTTTCCACCGGTTTTACTATGAATGCTTCGGAAGTTGCCGAAACAATGCAGGGGGAAACTGTCCTCTGGATGCAGGCTCTGGCAATGAAAAAGAAATTTGCTATTGCAGGAAGTTTGATTATTTCAGAAAATGAGAACTATTACAACCGAATGCTGTTTGTTTTTCCCAATGGGGAAATACAACAGTATGATAAACGTCATTTGTTTTCATTGGCCGGTGAAGATAAATTCTATGCCAGCGGGACTCAAAAAGTAATTGTTGAATATTTAGACTGGAAAATCTGTCTTCAGATTTGCTATGATTTGAGATTTCCTGTTTTTGCAAGGAATGTAGAGCATTATGATTTGCTTTTATACGTAGCCAACTGGCCAAAAGTTCGCACCAATGCGTGGGACGCTTTACTGAAAGCGCGTGCGATTGAGAACCTGAGTTATGTAGCAGCAGTAAACAGGGTAGGGCTGGATACTCATAATTATGAGCATAGCGGACATTCGCAGGTAATTGATTTTCTTGGGAATCCGATTTTAGATCCCCAGGAAAATGAAGGTATTTTTATTGTCGAAATTGATAAAGAACCAATGTTGGAAACCCGTAAAAAACTGGATTTTTTGAGTGACAGGGATCAGTTTGAGATTAGAATCTAAAAAGCTTTCCTCTTTTTGGCTTCCTCTTTTTTCTTTTTATCGTCTTGTTTTTTCTCTACTTCAGGACTAAAAGGAATACTTAAATCTACGGTTTCGTTTCGATCCCAATTAGCGCGAACGTCGAATTCCTGCTGATAATAGTAGACTTCCTCGGCAAGTCTTTTTTCAAGAAAACTTCCGGCGTCATACATTTTGTTTTTGTTATCGTCGTAAATAATACGGATTGTAAAGGCATTCGGTTCTACCAGATTAAATTCGATTTTGGTTTCGCCTTCAGAATAAGCCTCCGCCAGGACCTGATCTCCTTTTTTATTGGTCAGTTCTATGATTATAGGAAAACGCTTTACGTTTTTTAAATTCAAGATCAAATTTCCATAATCTGCCAGTTCTTTTGTGGTGAGTTTATAGGATAAAGTATCGTTTGCCTTATCGTAAAAATCCGTTAAAGCTCCCGGGAAAAAGGTTAAATGGTATTTTTCTAAAGGTTCTTTCTTGAAATCGACATATAGTTTTTGGTTGAATTCATCGTATTCGGTTGTGTAATCAACTGCTGTTGAATCCTTATTGACTAATTTGATTTTAGATTTGTCAAATTTCACCAACGGGGTTTCAGTTTCCAAAGTAAAGCGATCCCGGAAATTAATGATTCCATTTTGTACTGCCTTTATGTTTAAGGTGTCTTTTTTCTGGTCTTTAATTTTAAAAGTAAAGGTCTTCTTGTAATTCTCTTTTTCAACTTCTAAAGACAGGGAGTCGGCTTTTAGCGGTTTATACCAAACCTGTAAAGAATCCTTCTTGGGGAATTGGGTTACGATAGTCTCCAGAATTTCGGTATTGTTCTTCAGGATAATTTTCGGCTTCGAATTCTTAAAGTTTTGTTTTCCTTCATACGGAAGCAATAATCTGTTTCCGGAAGCCTGTATGGGTTTGAAGGTTTTTAAAGGAAGTGTTTCTTTAAATAATTCAACCTCAAAAACGGTATCGTTGGGTACGGTGACGTAAGTTTTAAAGAATCCGATTTTGTCATCTTTCGGATTGAATTTGTTGTTGCTTCCTTTGTCTTTTAATGCCAGTAAAAGATATTTTCCGGCTTTTAAATTTTCAAATTCAAAAGTCCTCATACTGTCTAATGTATTCGTAATATATCTCGGAAATTCTTTGTAAATAACAGAATCTTTAAATTTATCATTCACTTCATAAAGCATCACGGATACAAAATTGTCTACATTTTTTTCGTAGGCATCTTTAATTCTTCCTTTAAGAGTAAGGGAGTCAATATAAGGTCCGGTTGAGAAAACATACTTGAATTGGTTGTAGGCATTTCCTTCATTATTATCCGTAATACCCTGACCAAAATTCAGGCTATAAGTCGTGTTGGGCTGTAAAGTATCTTTGAACTTGATGGTTATAAATTTACTGACATTCGTCGGAGTAATCAGCGGTTCTTGTTTCATTGGAGGTGAAATGATCAGCTGTTTGTTTATATTTTTAAGCTTTATGTATTCATCAAATACCAAAGTGATTTCATTTCCTTTAAAATCTGTACTAAGGTTTTTAGGTGAACTCGATATCAGGACGGGAGCAAGTGTATCTTTTAATCCGCCGGTGATACTGCCTCTTTTGGCACAGCTCATCATTAATAATACGAGTAAAAATGAAATATATTTGAGTGTGTTTTTCAACATAACAGTTTTTGAATTTTATTCCACAAAATAACAATTATATTTGCTTTAATAGAAATTTTTTATGCCTTTATTAGTATTTACAGTTTTTACCTTTTGCTGTTTCTTCGAATACTGATCGGGAAATGCGTTATAATTTCTTACTTTTGATTTCGTTTTTAATTTAACTGGTTTTGAAAAAGAATATTATAATTGTTTTTGTGCTTTTTGTGCTTCTGTCCTGCAGTAAAAAAGACGAGCCGATTGTTTCTTTTTATTACTGGAAAACCATTTTCAAACTATCCAAAACAGAAAAAGAGGTTTTAAAGGATAATAATGTCCGTAAACTTTATATCCGCTATTTTGATATTGGTTTACAGACCCGGACCCAGGAACCAATTCCGATTTCTCCAATTCGTTTTCAGGAAAATGTCAGCAGTTTTGTTATCGTTCCGGTAGTTTTTATTAAAAATAAAGTCATGTTAAACCCTAATCTGAATATTAATGATCTGGTTGAAAAAACATTTTATTTAATAGAGGAGATTAACAAAAAAAACAAAATTGGGTGTCAGGAGATTCAGATTGATTGTGATTGGACATTGGCCAGTAAGGACAATTATTTAAAGTTTATTGAAAAATTTAAAAAGCTTTCCCAAAAGAAACTTTCGGCAACAATCCGACTGCATCAGGTGAAATATTTTAAAAAAACAAAGATTCCAAATGTAGATTCCGGAGTTTTGATGTATTACAATATGGGATCGATCGCGCCGGATTCCCTGAATTCTGTGTACGACCGGAAAATTGCGTCACGATATCTTAAAAGTTTAAAAAAATATCCACTGCCTCTTGATTTTGCTTTGCCCATATACTCCTGGGGGGTGCATATCAGGAATCAGAAAGTAATTGGCCTTCGTTCAAAAATGAATGTTAGTGAACTTAGAAAAGATAAAAATTTTGAGCAAATCAGTACGGTGTTTTTTAGGGTGAAACATTCTAATTATAAAAATGGTATGTTTTATGAAGAAAACGATCTGCTGAAAATTGAAGCAATTACTGCGGAAGATTTAAAACAAATGGCAGAAGAGCTGCAGGAGAATACAGCGCAGTCGCCAAAAGAAATTATATTTTACGATTTAGACGAATTCAATTTAAAAAACTATGAAAAGAATATTTTTGAACAAGTTATTTCTTGTTTCTAGTGCCTCTTTACTTTTTGTATACGGAGTGATTTATGCCTGTGGAGGTGGAGACGACTGGGATTATTTTGGTTACAATTCGAATTTTACGCCGGAAACATTTGCCGATAAATCGTATACGCCACTATTCTTATCAGGTGAGATATTTTACGGGATTGGTTTTGATACCGGACATAATTCCCGTTTTAATGAAGATATAAAAGCAGACTGGCAAACCTATTTAAAAGGTAAAGCAGATGCTGCAACAGTAAGTTATTTCCTGATTGGTCCTGATGCACCAAGGTCGTATGATGACAGAGATAAACCTTTGGAAAACAAATCGGAAACAGAACAGCTTCATGTTTTTTATAAAACCAAAAAAGAGAATAAAACGTCTCTGAAATGGGGTAAGAAAATGAGCCTTAAAGACGATAAAATCAAAAGTTTTATTGAATTTTTATACCTGGCGCAAAAAATAGAAACAGTTTCGATCGGTGACGATTACTGGAGTTATGATCCTGTTGTGGCGAAAACATTCGATGACAATAATATGATTCAGTCGATTGAGAATGTTTATAATACTACTTCAGACCCATTCCTGAAAAACAGATATTGGTTTCTTACTATGAAAGCACGCTTTTACAGTAATGACAAGCAAAAAGCAATTTTGTTTTTTAATAAAACTGAGGCTTCAGTTGCTAAAAATATATTGTATTACAGAGCACTTTCTTATGTTGCGGGTATAAATTATAAGCAAAAAAAATATGCAGTTTCAAATTATCTGTACGCTCAGGTATTTGATAAATGCCCGGAAATGAGGGTAGTGACCGCTTATAGTTTTCATCCGCAAAATGAAGACGACTGGAATAAATCTTTGGCTATGGCCAAGAATAATAAAGAGAAAGCCGCACTTTGGGCAATTCACGGATATTACAAAGAGGAGAAAAAGGCCATTGAGAAAATCTACGAATTAGATCCGAAAAGTGAGCACTTAAACTATCTGGTAACACGTTTGGTAAATAAACAAGAACAGGAAATAAACAATTCTTTTCAGCAAAAAGCCGGAGAAAATGTCCCGATGAAACAACAGACAGTTACAGAAAATAAAACAGAGAATCTGGCTAAACTCGATAAAAGTGTTTTTGATTTACTATCGAAAATTTCAACTGCTGGTAATACAGAGAAACCGTATTTGTGGGATTTGGCACTTGGCTACCTGCAAACCTTAAAAGGGGATTTTGCAAACGCAGACAAGAATTTTGACAAAGGCGAGAAAACACTTCCAAAAACGGAATTGGCAGGTTATCAGCTGAGATTGCTGAGGTTTGTAAATAATATGAGTAAGATTGATAAACTTACGGATAAAAACGAAAAGACTATTCTGGCCGATTTGAACTGGCTGTATCAGGAACTTCCCAAAACGTACAAGGGAGAGGAATTTCGTTATCAAAACGCAGCACAATGGAGCCGAAATTATCTGTCTGTTTTATATAAGGCAAAAGGAAATCCTGTAATGGCCGAATTGTTTGGTTCTTCAACTGATGATTATTGGGGTTCCGGAAATTCTTTCTATGATAATGAAAAAGATTTGCTGGACATGAAAGCATTCCTGGCTAAGACAAACAAAACCGAAATCGAGAAAATTGGCGCCGGAATTTATAATTTGAAATTAAAAGATATTAATAATTTTCAGGCGATACAGTCAACATTTAAAAATAAGATACCGGAAGCGATTGTTTTTCTTCAGCAGTCTGATTCTGTGCAATATTATACTTTTTTAGGAAATCCGTTTAATGGAAATATTAAGGATTGTCATGATTGTGAACACGCAGCCTATCAGAAAAAGAAATATTCGCAGATAGAATTTTTGACAACCATAAAAGCAATGCAGGATAAACTGGCTCAAAAAGAAGATGTTTATACGAATAGTTTATTATTAGGAAATGCATTTTACAATATCAGTTATTTTGGGAACGGAAGGACTTTTTCTGAAACAAGCATTGTTGGTTACGGATCAAGTTCGTATTCTTTCAGGGATAAAATGCAGCAGATGATCACCAATTGTGATGTTCCAAAAATGTATTATCAGAAAGCATTTGAGGCAGCAACAACAAAAGAGCAAAAAGCAAAGTGCATTTACCTGATGGCTAAGTGCGAGCGAAATGAATATTATAATAATAAATATAAAAGCATAAACAACAGTTGGGAAATTCAGGATGATAAAGTTAATTTTATTGCCTGGGAAGGATTTAAAACCCTGAAAAAAGAGTATTCTGATACTAAATATTATCAGGATGTAATTGCGGAGTGTGGTTATTTTAATACTTACGTGAATCAATAACGAGAAATTGGTTTTTTAAACAATAAACAGAATGGTAAATAAAATAGAGCATATCGGAATTGCAGTAAAAAATATGGACGACGCCAATGTGTTGTTTGAAAAGCTGCTCGGTATTCCGTCCTATAAAATGGAAGCTGTAGAAAGTGAAGGCGTTTTAACTTCTTTCTTTCAAACGGGAGTCAATAAGATAGAACTTTTAATGGCTACCCATCCCGAAAGTCCGATTGCAAAATTTTTAGAGAAAAAAGGAGAAGGGATTCATCACATCGCTTTTGATGTCGAAGATATCCAGGCGGAGATCATCCGTCTTAAAAACGAAGGTTTTGTATTGATAAATGAAGTTCCCAAAAGAGGAGCAGATAACAAACTGGTTGTTTTTTTGCACCCAAAGAATACAAATGGAGTTTTAGTAGAGCTTTGTCAGGAAATAAAATAAAAAAAATCCTTTTTCTCTTATTAAATAATGTGTTGAAAATCAATTGGGTTTTTAAAAATACGCCGGTATATTTGAAATAAAATCAAAATCATACCCTAAAATAGTTGCAGTGAATAAAAAATAGTAGTAATATTGCATCCTCAAACCGGTCCTATAGCT
>JBDTNT010000066.1:0-10054 GCA_039933615.1 Flavobacterium sp.
ACAACACTGTATTTAGGAAATTCACTTCGGTAATCAACACTATCCAAAAGCACATAATCCAAGTCTAATTCGTCCAGTTTATTTTCAACCTGTTCTTCCGTCAGTTTAGATAAATTCGGAACTGTTATTTCATTCCCGTGATCAGTTGTAAAAGTCAGCCAATGCATAAACAAATACCCCAAAACTGCAATAATTGCAGCCGCACCTAATACTTGTAAAAAAAATACACGGCTTGTTAAATACTTACGTAAACTCATAAAATTATTTTTAGTTGTGGCAAAGATAAACCTATTTCGTTTCAAAAAAAATGATAATTTTGTTTAAAACAATTTAAACATTTGGTCTTGTCATTCCTCGTTCCTCGAAATGACAATATTACAGACAATCTAAACGTTGAATAAAAATCAATTTAATCTTTGCAATCTGTGGCAAAAAACCTGAAACAAATAAAACTTTAAACAAAAACATATAATGAAAAACATAGCCATCATCATGGGCGGATATTCAAGCGAATATAAAATTTCTCTTATCAGCGGAAACGTCGTACACCAATACCTTGATAAAACAAAATACGTTGGTTTCCGTATTC
The DNA here is from genome assembly GCA_039933615.1 of Flavobacterium sp. Taxonomy (GTDB): domain Bacteria; phylum Bacteroidota; class Bacteroidia; order Flavobacteriales; family Flavobacteriaceae; genus Flavobacterium. Next base: position 590 of record JBDTNT010000066.1, read on the forward strand.
ATATTTTCAAAGAAAAATGGGTGTATGTAGACGAAAACGACGCTGAATTTCCAATTGATAAAAACGATTTCTCAGTAACCGTAAATGGACAGAAAATTACTTTCGACTGTGTTTTCAACGCCATCCACGGAACTCCGGGCGAGGACGGATTAATGCAGGCGTATTTCGAATTATTAAATATCCCGCAATCTTCCTGTGATTATTACCAATCGGCACTTACCTTCAACAAACGTGATTTACTTTCGGTTCTAAAACCATACGGAATCAAAACGGCAATCTCCTATTACCTGAACAAAGGTGACGTTATCAATACGGACGAAATTGTAAAAAAAGTAGGCTTACCTTGTTTCGTAAAACCAAACAAAGCAGGTTCAAGCTTCGGAATTTCAAAAGTAAAAACTGCTGCCGAACTTCCAATTGCTATTGAAGTAGCTTACAAGGAAGATAACGAAATCATTATCGAAAGTTTCCTTGACGGAACTGAAGTTTCTGTTGGCGTAATCAATTATCAGGGAAAAACAATTGTGCTGCCGATTACAGAAATTGTATCAGACAATGATTTCTTTGACTACGAAGCGAAATACGAAGGAAAATCACAAGAAATAACACCGGCAAGAATCTCAGACGAATTGACTCAAAAAGTTGGAGAAACGGCAAAACGTGCCTACGAAGTCCTAAAAATGAAAGGTTTCTCAAGAAGCGAATTCATCATCGTAGACAACGAACCATACATGTTGGAAATGAACACCATTCCGGGATTAACTACCGAAAGTCTGATTCCGCAACAAGCCAAAGCAGCCGGAATATCTTTAGAAGATTTATTCACCAATGCTATTGAGCTGGCGTTAGTTTAGAAAAAGTTACTAAGGTTCTGAGAGTCTAAGATATTAAGATCTCAGAACCTTATTTTTTACAAATCACAAAATAAAAAAATCTCTGAGCCTTTGCACTTTGTCCCTTTGTAACTCAAAGAAAAACTCAGAACCTTAGAACTCACAGAAAAAAATGAAAGAAATATTTGAATGGAATAGAATTTTTTACAACAACCTGCCGGAAAACTTCATTCTGGAAGTCATCTTTCGTTCAACCATTATGTTCGTCATTTTATTACTGACGCTAAAACTGGCTGGAAAAAGAGGTGTAAAACAACTTTCTATTTTCGAAACCGTTATTATTATCGCCTTAGGATCGGCAGCCGGAGATCCCATGTTTTATGAAGACGTCGGAATTGTTCCTGCTGCAATAGTTTTTACAGTTATTATTATTTTATACCGCTCAGTAACCTGGCTTACGGGAAAAAGCAAAAAATTTGAGGAATTCATAGAAGGTAAAACGGAATGCCTGATTAATGATGGTAAATTTTCTATTACTACCTTCAAAAAAGAAAGTCTCGCACAAGATGAATTTTTCGCAGAACTCCGCATTAAATCAATTGAACATTTGGGGCAGGTAAAACATGCCTTTATAGAAACCAGCGGTGAAATAAGTGTCTTCTATTACCCGGACGAAGAAGTAAAATTCGGATTGCCTATTTTACCAGGGCTATTCAATACAAAAAGTAAAATTATTGCTGACAAAGGTATCCACGCCTGTACTTTTTGCGGCCATATTGAAGAACAAAAACCGGGAACAGCAAATTGTAAAGTCTGTAAAAAAGAAGAATGGGTTCCCGCCATCAATACGCTTAGGATAACATAATAAAATTAAATTCCAAGTAACGATAGTTGTCAGGGTAAATTCCAAAAAAACCAACAAAGCTTCAATACTCTTTGTTAAAATACTCTGAACCTTTGTAACTTTGAGCCTTTGAACCTTAAAAAAAATGAGAAAAGCCATATTCCCGGGATCATTTGACCCGATTACTTTAGGTCACGAAGACATCATCAAAAGAGGAATTTCTCTCTTTGACGAAATTGTAATCGCGATTGGTGTCAATGCCGAAAAAAAATACATGTTTTCACTGGAAGAAAGAAAACGATTTATCGAAGAGACTTTCAAGGACGAGCCAAAAATTAGCGTTATCACTTATGAAGGTCTTACCATTGATTTATGCCATAAACTAAAAGCCCATTTCATTCTAAGGGGGTTACGTAATCCAGCCGATTTTGAATTCGAAAAAGCCATTGCACATACCAACAGACGTCTTTCTAAAATAGAAACGGTCTTTTTATTAACCGCTGCAAAAACATCATATATCAGCTCCAGTATTGTCCGTGATGTCTTGCGAAATGGCGGGGAATATGAAATGCTGGTTCCTGATGCTGTTAGAGTTCAGAAGTAATTCAAACTAAATTTTAATTTAAGGGCATATAAGCTTGTAAAAGTAAGATAAATCTTTATTTTTGCAGGATCAAAAACTAAAAAACTAAAAAATGCTATTATATTACGGAACCAAAGCTACGAATCTTAAAAACGGACAAATTATTAATGTAGATTGTCCCAATTGCAATACAAATGTATCCATGATTTACAGCGTATTTGGAAAATACGGACATTTGTATCTCATACCCTTTTTTCCTATCAAAAAATTAACTTTTGCCGAATGTAACTCTTGTAAAAAAACATTCGAAGAAGCAGAATTACCATCCGCAATTCAGCAAAAATTACAGAGGGAAAAAGAAAAAAATGCTGTAAAAACCCCTATCTGGATGTTTTCAGGATTATTTATAATTGCTGCGCTTATTGGACTTGGTTTCTATAGTTCACATCAGACAGACGTAGATACAGGAACATTTATTAAAGATCCAAAAGTCGGAGATGTTTATTTTTTAAATTCTGCCGAAGGCTATTACACCACTATGAAAGTAAATCAGGTTTTAAAAGACAGTTTGAGTGTTTTCATAAATGATATGGAAATTGACCGAAAAACAGATGTTGATAAAATTGATATTGACAAAAATTATAAAAACAAATCTAACATAGCTAAAAAAGATATGTTAAAACTTTATGATGAAAAGAAAATTTACGAAGTTAAACGCAATTAGCATTTAACTTCAGTCATAATTTGCTAAACGCAGTATTTAACTATACTTTCGCCAAAACAAGATAATAGATAATAATGAGCATAGAAAGAGAATTAAACAAACGCAGCGGATCGAAATGTGAACTTTGTGGCGCAACCGAAAACCTAAAAGTATATACCGTTTTACCAACTCAAAAAGGCGGAATCGACGAAAGTATATTTGCATGCACTACTTGTATTGAACAAATCGAAAACCCGGATAATACAGACTTAAATCACTGGAGATGCTTAAACGACAGCATGTGGAACGAGAATGCTGCCGTACAGGTTGTTGCCTGGAGAATGCTTAGCCGAATGCGTGCTGCCGGATGGCCACAGGAATTACTGGATATGCTGTATTTAGATGAAGATACTCTGGCATGGGCACAAGCAACCGGCGAAGGCGAAGACGATGAAAACAAACTCATTCACCGCGATAGCAACGGCGTTATTTTGGAACATGGAGATTCTGTTGTTTTAATCAAAGACCTAAAAGTAAAAGGATCAAGCATGGTTGCCAAACAGGGAACTGCTGTACGTAATATCCGTTTAGACCACGAAAATGCCGAATACATAGAAGGAAAAGTAGACGGACAACAAATCGTAATTATCACACAATACGTTAAGAAGATATAAGTTTCTTTTAGTGAACAAAGGTTCATAGTTACAAAGGTACAAAGATTAACTACTACAAACCTGAAAAAAAGGCTATTCAAAAAATGAATAGCCTTTTTTTAATCCTTATATTTCAAAGTAGATTATTTCTGGAATAATTTACTAATCTGATCTTTTACGAATGGCTCAGAAACACTGCTTGTTGCAGAAGAAGCTTCTTTAGTAGAAACCATGAACTGAACTGTAGCTTTCTCAGGAATAACACTTCCTGTGTAGTGCAGCCAGATATAGTTATTAGGCAATTCTAATTTAATATCGTACAAAGGGTTTGCAGTAAAACCTCCCATAATAATATTATAAAGGCTTGTGTAATCGTTGTTTACATTTTTGAATGAAAACTTTCTTAAAGATGAAGACTCATCATCATTCTGGATAGTAGTATAATAAACAGTATATTCATCTCCAATTTTTTGAATATAATTGTTATTTACTTTTCCCAATTTTTCAACTGGTACTGTTTCAAGAACTTTAATTTGTGCAAACGAAACAAAACTAAAGAGCAAAATGGCAAGGGTAATAATTTTTTTCATAACGGAATTTGGGGTTAAGTTTTACTAATATTATAATCGCCGAAATTATGAAAAATTACCTCTAAAACTGCTATTTTCTTAACATTAAATTGTGAATATTAGTTAAAATTACATCCAACTTAAAGAAAACAAACGTAACTTTTTAAAAATCAGTAAAATAAACCCAGAAAAAAGACTTAGAAGTTTGTGAATTTTCATGAAAAAATGGCCAAATTAAGGTAATTTACCTCTCTTCTTCCTTCTTAACAACCTTTCTGGCTACTTCGATTTTAAATTTTTTGCCTTTCATTTTCTCGTCTTTGATATTTTTAAGCAACTCTGTCACTTTATTATATTTTACAGCTGCAAACGAAATAAAATCTTTTACTTCAATCAAACCCAAATCTCCTTTTTCCAGTTTTCCTTTTTGAGAAAAGAAACCTACAATGTCAATTTTATTTAATTTCGTTTTCTTTCCGCCACTTATATATATCGTTTGGAATTCGGGTGGTTTGGGTAATGTTGTTGCCGTTTCCACATTCAGAACATCCATTCCGTAGTCGATATAATCCAGTTTTTTTTCACTTTCGTGAATGATGATATAAGCCGTTCCGGAAGCCTGCATACGTGCAGTACGACCGTTACGGTGTGTGAATTCATCTTCTTTTAAAGGCAGATGATAATGAATTACATGTTTCATTTCCGGAATATCCAATCCACGGGCAGCCAAATCTGTTGTGATTAAATAACTGACACTTCCGTTTCTGAACTGAATTAAAGCGCGCTCACGCTCATCCTGATCCATTCCGCCGTGATAATACACCGAATAAATCCCTTTTTCGTTAAGGGTATCACTAATACGTTCAGCCGCATCACGATGATTACAGAAAATAATAGCCGATTGTGATTTTAAAGAACAAATCAAATTAAATAAACTTTCCAATTTATCTTTTGCAGCAGAAACCACCATTTTCATTGCAAGATTGGTTTTTTCTTCTTCTTCAGGAATGAAATCCAAAACAGTCGGATTCACCACTCTGGTATATCTCGGAATCTCAACATCTGAAGTAGCCGAAACCAAAACGCGTTTGTTTAATTTCGTTAATTTCCCAATGATAAAAGACATTTGCTCATGAAAACCCAATTGCAGGGATTTGTCAAATTCATCTAATATTAAAGTCTGAATTTTGTCCAGGCGGAAAGTCCCTCTTTCTATATGATCTGCAATTCTTCCCGGAGTTCCGATTAGAACGGCCGGCGGGTTGCTTAAATTTTTAATTTCTGTATCAATAGAGTGACCTCCGTAGCAGATATTTACTTTATAGTCGGTTCCCATTTTTTTCCAGACCTGTTCGATTTGCAAACCTAATTCACGGGAAGGAACTAAAATTAAACATTGTACCGAAAGAATTTCAGGCTGCAGCAATTCTAAGACCGGCAATAAAAAAGCCAGTGTTTTCCCTGAACCTGTCGGGGAAAGTAATAAAACATTATTATCGTTAAGAATTGCATCCTGTGCAACTTCCTGCATTTCGTTCAGGCTCTGAATACCTAAGTTCGAAAGTATATTGTTGGAATGGTGTTTTTTATTCATTTTGCAAAAGTAAACAAAATAGTGTTGTTTCAGGTTTAAAGTTTCAGGTTTCAGGTTCCCCCCAATCCTGTCATCCTGACGAAGGAAGGATCTCTGCAACAAATATCACAATTAAACACGCAAACAAAATACAATCTCATTTCAAACTTGAAACATGAAACATAGAAAACCTAAAACAAACAATAACTAAAAATTAATATATTTGACTTCTACTAAAAACCCAATACATGAAACTTTTTACAATCTCCTTTTTACTTTTAACACTTACTATTTTCGCCCAGGATAATAAAAAATACGATACTTTTTTCGAAAAAGGAAATGGAAATCAGGCCGCAGACTATACCGAAACCATAAATTATTACACCCTTTTATCTCATGATTTTCCAACAATACAAATGCTGGAAATGGGCTTGACAGATTCAGGATATCCTTTACATATGATAACTTTCAATCCTGAGAAAGAGTTTGATTTTAATAAAATCAAGAAAAACAAAGCCGTTTTATTGGTTAATAACGGAATACATGCAGGTGAACCGGATGGAATTGACGCCACAATGCAGCTTTTCAGGGATTTGGCCTTAGGAAAAATCAAAGCTCCGAAAAACACGGTTATCGTGACCATTCCGGTGTATAATATTGGCGGTGCCTTAAATAGAAATTCAACCACAAGAGCCAATCAGGATGGTCCTGAAATTTATGGCTTTCGAGGCAACGCCAGAAACTACGATCTGAATCGTGATTTTATGAAATCCGATACGAGAAATACTAAAAGTTTTGTAGCAATTTTTCAGAAAACAAATGCTGATGTTTTCATCGATAATCACGTTAGTAACGGATCTGATTATCAGTACAAATTAACGTATATCATGACACAGCACAACAAATTAGGGACTGTGTTGGGTGATTTTATGAATACGGAAATGATGCCGGCTTTGGTGAAAGACCTGCAGAATAAAAAAATCGAAACTACGCCTTACGTTGACTCTTTTAAAGATACTCCGGACAAAGGTTTTGGTCAGTTTGTTGACAGTCCGAGATATACTACGGGCTATACCTCCCTGTTCAATACAATTGGTTTTGTCGTTGAAACTCATATGCTGAAAAAATATGCCGACCGTGTCAAAGTAACTTATGAATACATGAAATCAACAATCGATTTTATGGATACCAATTATCTAAAAATCAAAGAACTTCGATTGAAAAACGAAGAACAATACAACCCTAAAAAAACGTATACTTTAAAATGGGAAATGGACAGTACGAAAACCACTAAATTCTCCTTTTTAGGATATGAAGCAGGTTATAAAAAAAGTGATGCTACAACTGGAAATCGTTTGTTTTATGACCGAAGCAAGCCTTATAAAAAAGACGTTCCATACATTAAGGAATTCAAATCCGTAAAAAAAATTATTATCCCAACAGCTTACATTATTCCAAGAGGATATTGGAATATTATTGACCTTTTGAAAAATAATGGAATAGTATATTCACAACTGAAAAAAGATACACTTATTGAGGTTGAAAGTTATAAAATTGCAGATTTCAAAACCGTACCGTCAGCTTATGAAGGTCATTATATGCATCGAAATACAACCATTACTTCCAAATTGGTAAAAGTTGCCTTTTCGAAAGGAGATTATTTAGTGCCAACAAATCAGAAAGGGGTAAAATATCTATTGGAAGCTTTTGAACCCGAAGGCGTTGATTCGTTTTTTAACTGGAATTTCTTTGATACAATTCTACAGCAAAAAGAAGGCTATTCTAATTATGTTTTTGAAGATACTGCTGCGAAACTTTTAAAAGATAATCCACAGTTAAAAGTGGAACTGGAAACCAAAAAGCAAACGGATCCCGAATTTGCAAAAAATCCTGATGGACAATTAGACTGGATTTATAAGCATTCTGCTTATTATGAGAAAGCGCATTTGCAATATCCGGTTTACAGGGTATTGTAGTTTCTTAACCGCAAAGCTCGCTAAGATTTTTGATGGTGTTGAAAAACGTGGGGGACGCAAAGCTGTTCTTGTAATCTTTGTCGTTTTTGTATATTTGAAAATCACATATTAAAGTTAAAACATGGGTATATTAAATAATCTTTTTGGAAAGAAAAAAACAGAAAACGTTTTAAAATCAAATACAATAAATAATCAAAAGCATTTCAAAAATGAAAATGACTTCTTAGAAAAATTTGGAGCTGTTGCTTTAGAAAAACAAAGAAATCTATTTGATGTAACTGGTGGTCTTTCCTGGAATGTTGATATGGATAAAGAAGAAATAACATTTGGAGACGATCTTACATTTCCAATGCAGGTCTTGGGTTCATTTTCTCATTCTTCTGAAACATGGCTTTGGATCTGGGATAATAAAGCGGGCGGTTATCCTGAGTCTGTTATGAAACAAGCTCTTTTATTAAAGCAATATGGAGAAGAAAATAATATTGATTTGTTGAAAGTTGGAAAATTTGATGCCGTTCAGAATGATTTGCATTTAATTGGAATGATTGCCACTGTTGTATTTAATTCAAGCGGTTATTATCTTGGTGATTACGGTCAGGGAACTATGGTTGTCACCATAAAGGACGATTCTATAGATCAACTTGAAAGTGAAGAGCTTCCGCGAATTTTAACAGTTTTTCCAGAATTAATCTCAACATTTGAAATTCAAAATCATAAAAATGCATTCACGAATTATTTGACTGCAAAGGGTTATAAAATTACTTCTAATGAAAATGAAGTTGTGGCAAAAAAGAATGATAATGTAATTACTGCATTGTTTAATGAAAATAATCTTTTGATAAAATTGAACGCGTAATTTAATAACAGAATCTTGCTAACGAGTTTTTTGTCATTTCGACTGAAAGGAGAAATCGCACTAGCAATTCGATAAAGATTGATGAGCTTTTTTGCGGAGTTTCGAGTGCGATTTCTCGTTCCTCGAAATGACAAACAATGATATGAAAGCTCGTGCGGGGAAAGGTAAATTCTAACAAAGACTAAAAAATGGACACATCTTTTTATTTGGAAAATTTTCAAAAAATAGCAGATCAACTTGATCAAAAGCTTTTGAGTAAAAAATCAATTGAAGTTTTCGTTGGTGTTTATTTGGATTCCGTTTTTATAAAATTATATAAAAAATCATGGACAAATAATCCACAAGAGGCTTTAAATGCCGAATCGAGAATCTTCTTTTCTGTTTGGGTAAATGATTCCTTGATAGAAAAGCAGCAAATAATGTATAATATGCATGCTTTGAAATTGAGAAAACTAAAAGGATACTCGATACAAAGCCGGAAATTTGCTGAATTTTTTAGAGAAGATTTTAGAGAATGTGCATCCAAATGGCAAAATGTAAGTCTAAATCATGGTCCATTAACTTTAATGGAAGGTTGGGTAAAATTGGATTTAGAAAACTTTCGGGAAGAGATTTTAAAAATGAGTAATAATTTTTTAGAAATTGAATACTTGGTTGATAAAACTCTTGAGCGATTTAAATAAATTGGAAAGGTTTAAAAATAATTCAAGAGCGGGAAGATTGCCTAACTGACAGCAAACTGCCAACGCAAAACGGAAAGCTGAAACAAAACATCTATTTAAAGTGCTGCTCCGCGTGAGGGATAGAAGCTAGCTACCGCAGTAGCGCGGATAGCCCGACAGCATTTAAGAAAAGGCCTAATGAACGCAAAATTG
>JBDTNT010000067.1:0-20858 GCA_039933615.1 Flavobacterium sp.
ATAAAGCTTCTGTAGTTTCGTTTAATATAGATGGAATTCATCCTTACGATATTGGCTCTATAATTGATAAATTAGGAATTGCAGTCAGAACCGGACATCATTGTGCTCAGCCTATTATGAACTTCTTTTGTATTCCCGGAACTATTCGTGCCTCATTTTCTTTTTACAATACAATAGAAGAAATTGATTTGATGGTTGAAGCCGTTAAAAAAGCAAAAACAATGTTAAGCTAAAAAAAACAAACTTATGCGAATATTATCTTTATTACTTTTAACTGTCTTTATAGCAACTGGTTGTTCAAGCCAAAAAAAAGCAGATATGACATCGACTCAAATTGAATATTCAGCTGTTTCAAGAGGGCTTTATAAAAAAATCCTTGTTCAAAACGAATCCGTTTCTGTGACAAACAGCAGAGACGAAAAAGCTGCAGAAAGTAAAATAGATACTGCAAAATGGAACAAAATTGTTTCTGAATTTGAAAAAGTTAATTTAGAAAGCATTCCTAATTTAAAAGCTCCAACAGAAAAACGATTTTATGATGGTGCAGCAATTGGAAATTTAAAAATAACTTCAAACGGAAAAACCTATGAAACCAAAGGGTTTGACAATGGGTTTCCTCCTAAGGAAATAGAGAAACTGGTGAACTTATTAGTAGATTTTGCTAAAGAATAATTATGACTATAAAAGAAATTCAAAACGAGATAATAGATGAATTCTCTATGTTTGATGACTGGATGCAGCGTTACGAATACATCATCGAGCTGGGAAAAAGTCTTCCTTTAATAAAAGAAGAATACAAAACCGACGAGAATCTTATTAAAGGCTGTCAGTCTAAAGTTTGGTTACAAGGTGAACAAACGGATGATAAAATTGTATTTACTGCAGACAGCGATGCTATTTTGACCAAAGGAATCATCGCCATTTTAATCCGCACTTTTTCTAATCAGAAAGCAAAAGATATTCTGGACGCAGATACTCAATTTATTGACGAAATCGGATTAAAAGAACATTTATCAGCAACTCGTGCAAACGGTTTGGTTTCGATGATAAAAAACATTAAAATGTACGCTTTGGCTTTTGAAGCTAAAAACAAATAAATTTATTAAACCATATAAGTTATATAAGTTCATTTAAAAACTTTGTCTTTATAAAAGTACTTATTTGTAGGTATTTTCTTTTATTTATTTCTTATTATTACATAAAAAAGTAATAATGATGACAAAGAAATATTTGACTGATTTAATTTATCAGGTTAACGGTGCGGCAATTGAAGTTCATAAAAATATTGGTCCTGGTCTTTTAGAAAGTATATATCATAAATGCATGATTGAAGAACTTTCTTTAAGAAGAATAAATTTTCAATCAGAATTAATAATTCCAATTGAATACAAAGGTTTAAAATTAGAATCAGATTTAAGATGTGATTTGTTCATTGAAAATTGCTTGGTTTTGGAATTAAAAGCAGTTGACAAAATCATACCAATTCATGTCTCAAAATTAATGTCATACATGAAACTTTTACAAACACCAATCGGATTAATGATAAATTTTAATGTAACAAATATTTATCACGAAGGCCAAAAAACATATGTAAACGAGTTATATAGATGGCTCGAAGATTAAAAACAAACCCAAGAAGATAAACTCAATTTTTAAATGAACTTATATAGCTTAAAAAAAAACCAAAGAATATAAGCTAAAATGAACTTATATCACTTATATGGTTTAAAAGAAAAATAAAAAAACAAAATGGAACAAGAAATAGACACAAATGAATTAGGAGAATCAATCGTAAAAGTTTTAAAAGGAATTTACGATCCTGAGATTCCTGTAGATATTTACGAATTAGGGCTGATTTATGACGTAATGGTAAATACAGATTACGAAGTAAAAATCCTAATGACATTAACATCTCCAAACTGTCCGGTTGCGGAAAGTTTACCAAGAGAGGTAGAAGAAAAAGTAAAAACAATCGAGCACATAAAAGATGTCGATGTAGAAATTACTTTCGATCCGCCATGGAGTAAAGATTTAATGAGCGAAGAAGCAAAATTAGAATTAGGAATGCTTTAAAAATTAGTCATAAAGTTAAAAGTCATAAAGTCAAAAGTTAAGACTTTATGACTTTTAACTTTAAGACTTTAAGACTTCATTTATGGAAGAAATAATCAATAAAGTTGCCAACAGCGTTTTAGAAGTATTTGATTTGGAAGATTATTATCCAAAAGGAATGCGTGTGCAAATTGACATTTCACAATGGCTTTTAGAAGGCTTTTTATTAAAAGAGAAAGACTTTAGAGAGCATTTAAAAAATCATGACTGGTCACAATATCAGGATCAATATGTTGCCGTTAATTGCAGCACCGATGCTATTATTCCCGCCTGGGCTTTAATTTTAGTGGCTGTTCAATTGGCTCCTTATGCAAAAAAAGTAGTCAACGGAACAATCGAAGATTTAGATGGAAGTCTGTATGAAGACATTTTAAGCAAAATCGATTATTCGGAATACAAAAACAAACCAGTTATTGTAAAAGGCTGTTCGAAAAAACCTGTACCAATGCGTGCTTATATTTTAGCGACAACCTATCTACAACCTTTTGCAAGAAGCATTATGTATGGAGAGGCATGTTCTGCAGTACCTTTATACAAGGAAACTAAGAAATAGCGCACTTTAAGCACCAATTAATCCTACAGAACTTAGCGGTTTTTAGTATATTTGTTATTATACTTAAACTAAATACTATGAGAAAGATATTCTTACTACTCTTCGTTTTAGCAAATCTTACTTTTGTTCAAGCCCAAAATTCTGAAAAAGAACTAATTCAAAATACAGAGAAAGCCGTAAAAAAAATCAATGATACTATTGAAGATGAAGGCTGGAAAGCAAAAGGTACCGTTTCTCTTTTACTAAATCAATCAAGTTTCAATAACTGGATTGCAGGGGGTGAAGACAGTTTCTCGGGAACTTTAGGAATCAATTACGACTTTAATTATAAAAAAGACGACATAACCTGGGATAATAAAATACTTGCTTCTTACGGTATTTTACAAACCAAAAATGCTGATTTCGGCAAAAAAACAGATGACCGTTTAGAGTTTAATTCCATCGTTGGTAAAAAAGCTTTTGGCCAATGGTACTACTCCTATTTTTTAAATTTCAGGACTCAGTTTTCAACTGGTTTTATTTATGGCCAGGATGAAAACGGAAAAGAAATCAGAACTGAAAATACCAAGTTTATGTCTCCAGGCTATCTTACAACTGGTCCCGGTATTTATTGGTCTAAAGATGATAACCTGAAAATAAACTTTGCACCATTGACCTCAAAATTTACTTTTGTAGACAGTGCTTACACCTCAGGAATTGACAGAAGAACTGGATTACCATATGTTGACGGAGCTTATTTTGGTGTAGATGCCAACAAAAGCATGCGCTATGAATTGGGTTTTTATACTTCTGTTTACTACAAGATGGCCATCATGACCAATGTAACTGCCGAAAACACCTTAAATCTATATTCTAATTATTTAGAAGATCCGCAAAATGTAGACATCAATTACTCTTTGAATATTATAATGAAAGTAAACAAATTCTTATCTGCAAATTTAGCATTCCAGGCTATTTATGATGACAATGCTTATGAAGGTTTACAAACCAGAGAAGTTTTCGGTTTGGGAGTTAATTTCGGATTCTAGAAATATTTCCGAAAAAAAATGGCTTTTGAAATTATTCAAAAGCCATTTTTTTATTCTTCTTCTTTCTCGATTGCATCCTTATAATCCGGATACAAAAATTTATTATATGGAAATCTCGTAATATGAATCTGGCGAACTGCCTCATAAACGGTTTCTCTGAATTCTTCGAAATTTTCTTTCTGAGTTGCTGAAATAAACAATGTCTTATTCCCACCAACATTACTCATCCAGGTTTGTTTCCATTCCTCAAGAGTATAATGTTTTCTTGTCTTCTCGGTAATCAAATCATCCTCATCAATTGTCAAATGTTTGTAAGCATCAATTTTATTGAAAACCATAATGGTTGGCTTGTTATTACTTTTGATTTCTAACAACGTCTGATTTACAGATTCAATATGATCCTCAAATTCTGCATGCGAAATATCCACAACATGAAGTAATAAATCAGCTTCGCGAACCTCATCCAATGTACTTTTAAAAGAATCTACCAATTGCGTTGGTAATTTTCTAATAAAACCTACCGTGTCCGAAAGTAAAAAAGGTAAGTTTTTAATCACTACTTTACGAACTGTTGTATCAAGGGTTGCGAATAATTTATTCTCAACAAAAACATCACTTTTACCAACAGCATTCATCAACGTTGATTTTCCAACATTGGTGTAACCAACCAAAGCAACACGAACCATAGCACCACGGTTACTGCGCTGAACTCCCATTTGTTTATCGATTGTTTTGATTTTATCTTTCAGTAATGAAATTCTGTCACGCACAATACGTCTGTCCGTTTCAATCTCTGTTTCACCAGGACCACGCATACCAATACCACCTTTCTGACGCTCAAGGTGTGTCCATAAGCCCGAAAGTCTTGGCAATAAATAGATACACTGTGCCAATTCTACCTGCGTTCTTGCATAGGAAGTTTCGGCCCGCTGTGCAAAAATATCCAGAATCAGATTGGTTCTGTCCAGGATTTTACAATCTATAATTTTTGAAATATTCTTTTGTTGAGATGGCGTCAATTCATCATCAAAAATTAAAGTCGATATTTCGTTTTCTTTTACAAAAAGATTAATTTCTTCTATTTTCCCTGTCCCAACAAAAGTTTTCGGGTTTGGGCGTTCCATTTTTTGCGAAAAACGTTTGATAACTTCACCTCCAGCGGTAAAGGTTAAAAACTCTAATTCGTCTAAATATTCGTTTAGTTTTTCCTCACTTTGATTTTGAGTTATAATACCTACAATGGCAGTTCTCTCAAAATTTATAACTTCTTTTTCTAACATAGCTTTGAATAAGGTGCAAATTTAATGATTTGTAAGCTACTACACTTATAGAATTTTATTTTTAAGTTCTATTTAGGAAATTATCCTGTTTATTTAAAAAAATAAGCCCTTTCGAAATTAAAATATTAATCTCTAAAGGGCTTAAAAAAATAAAGTATAGGTCTTTATTCGTAAATAAAAGTCTTCTCTGTTTTTACAATACCGTTTTCTTCAAGTTGGGAACAGGATATTGGAAAATTCAATTTATTGTATTTGTATTTTCTGCTTACAGCCACTAAAGCTGTAGAAGAAGGACTAAAATTCATTTCGTTATTGTAAGAAATAGTCTCAAAACTAAATTCATCTTCATGATATGAAATCATTGGCACAATTATTTTGTAATTGTCTCCAAAAAGATTCTGAACAATTAATGATTCTACCGATTTCTTATCATCATAAGTATAGGTTTTAGAAATTTTATCTCCAACCAGGCCTTTGTGTTTCGATACATTATCATTCACATAAACATATTCGATTTTACCAATAATCTGTTTATTTCTGTCGCGTGAAGTACGCCTTACGATAATACCATTTTCAACAATGTATTCGATATCGTCAAGTATATTCTGGTGATTGGTACTTTTTTTAGTGATTGCTTTTATTCTCGATCCCTCGTATGTAAAAGTTACCGTTTTGGTAATATAATCATTACCTTCATGATATTTGTTAACGAATTTTGTAATGTTGTTATCTGCATCATAAGTATAATTGATCACTTCTTTCCAATCGCTTCCTATTTTCTCTTTCACTGTCATATCCAATAATCCGTTTTTGTTGTAAAAGAATTTCTGAATAACATCTGAAGTTGTAATAGTCTGTATTTTTCCTTCACTAAAAACCACTGTTTTATTTACAATTTCACCATCCTTGTAATTTTGGTAATTTGTCTTTACAATGTTGATCTGTTTTAATCTGACAGGAGCGTCCTGACTATGTACTAAGCATGGAAACACCATCAGTAGGATGGCAATTAAGTAGATTTTTTTCATGGTGTTTGTATCAATTTGGGATGACCAAAATACAAAATTCAATTAAAATTTAACAGTTTTAAACTCAAAAACTATTCATTTTTAAACAATTAACTAAAAACCAGCACTTTAATTCAACTTAAAGAAAAAGTTACAGCTATTTTTCTCCATAAATTTTTACATCATCAATCATGAAAGCACCATTTAATGTTTTGTCTTTTCCGGAACCTAGGTATTTAAAAGCAATATTAATCTTTCCGGAATAAGATGATAAATCTATTCCTCCGGAGCTTATAAACTGACGTGGAGGTGT
This sequence comes from Flavobacterium sp., assembly GCA_039933615.1. Taxonomy (GTDB): domain Bacteria; phylum Bacteroidota; class Bacteroidia; order Flavobacteriales; family Flavobacteriaceae; genus Flavobacterium. Next base: position 6,294 of record JBDTNT010000067.1, read on the forward strand.
AGATTGTGTTGCTACCCTTGCAGATAATTTTGTCCATGTCGCTTTGGTCACGTTTGAGCCGTTAAAATTTGCTGATACATAAATTTCGATTGTATTTAATGGAGAATCTACTTTTAAATCGTGTTGTGCACTTCTAAAAGATAATACTGCATTTTTATAGGAATCCATATCAATTTTGGGAGAAACAAGCCATGCAATATTTTCGGCAGCAGTTGTACTTGTGGTATTAAATTCGGCATAACCATTTCCTCCATAAACAATGCTTTTCCATAATTTTGAGGCTTTTTCTACAATATTGCTCCATCCCGGAAGATTAAAATTCACATTGTTTTTTACCGATTGGAAATCCTCCGAAAAGAAAGGAGCACTTCTTTTTCCTTTTATTACAACATCGCTTTCAAATCTTGCCACTAACTGATAATCTGATCCAAATTTTGTAATTACCCCACGTACTTTTCCACTTCCGTCAGGTACGATGCCAGCAGCAAAATTTGCAAAACTGCTAGTCCTGAAAATAATTTGATTCCCTGTTTTATCACTGAGATTCCAATTGGTCGCGCCGCCAATATTGTTGGACTCCTCAAAATAATGACGGCCAATTGCCGCTTCTGTAAATTGTACGTCTTTAAGTTCTACTAAGGTATTCAACTTATTTTCGTTTAAAGCTTCTTCTATAGAAAGAGACTGAACCAGTTGGTTTTCATCAACAACAACACAAGAAGCATTCAGAACATTTTTATAATCATTTTGTGAAACCCTGCCTATTGTGGGCTCACCGGAATTACTTGCATACAAACTGCCAATCCGTAATGCTCCATAACTTAAATCTGTAAATTGATTTTTAAGCTTTATGTAAACTTTGTTTCCTACACAAAAATCAACATAACTGTTAGCAGCATCAACAGGAACACTAAATCCTGTCACAGGATATTGAGCATTTCCCAATGTTTGAAAAGAAATAGTTCTGAAGAAATTACCGCCTTCATCTGTCGATACTACATACCCTTCAATTACATCATCATAATTGTATTGTTTAGGAACTAAGCCCGAAACACTTTTTACTTTTTCTACCGTTTGATTTACTGTTAAATCAGGTTTCTCACATCCCAATTTAGGAATTTCAATTTCCGCACTACAAGCACAAATTAAGAATAACTGTATTCCTAAAAAAGATCTTAAGTATCTATTTCTCATAACATAATATTTTTAAATTTTATAAAGTAATACTCATGTTTACGAAATAAGTTCTTCCGTATCCATAAAAATATTTGGGACCAAATGAAGGTGTCCCGCTGGAAACATCCTGATTAAGGGCTCTGAAATTGGCATTTCTTGCCTGCTCGAAACCACCGGTTTTATAAGCCGAATCAAAGACATTATTTATGCTTATAAAAAAGCCAACATATTTTCCAAAAAACCGCCAGGACTTTCCTCCTGTAATATTTAATAAAGAAACCGGGTTGAATTTTTCCTGTTTTAATAATTCTGAAGATCGTTTCTCAGTAGCTTCAGGAAAAGCAATGCCACTTTTCGAATTAATGTAAAAACGATTTGTTCTTGCAATTGGAGAAATATCTATATAACTATCTGCCAAATAATTAATATTAGCACTGAGCCACCAAAATTTAGGATCTCTGTATTCCATCCCAATTGAATATGCCTGCTGCGGCATTCCCGGTTGTTTGTAATTTTTGAGATAGGATTTACCGAAATCAAAAGTTGCCTGCGTATTTTCTTTCGCAGCATTTGCATCATTTGTTATTGAAACATTTGGATTACTGCTATATTTATAATTTCCATAAGCAGCTGCCAATGTTGTTTTTAATGTCGCCGAGATCTGATATTCAAAACTCAGTTCGGCTCCGGCATTTTTCTTGTCTAAGTTGGTCAAAGTCTGACTTACAAAAGCATCCGTATTATTATAACCGGCACCTTTATCAAAAATTCCTTCGGCATAAAAAAAAGTGGTTCTGGTCGTGTTTTTTATTAAACTATAATAAACTGTTGCCCTGATTTTAAGCTTGGGTGAGCGATAAACATAATTTCCTTCAGCACTACCAATGTTTTCATTTTCAATTCCGCTGACAATTGAATTGTTGATTCGTGAATTGGAGAAAGTATTCCGAAGTGATGGGGCTCTTGTCAGATACATTCCATTAAAAAACAACCATTGTTTTCCTGAAATTTTATACGTTAATCCTCCTTTGAAACCAAAATTTTCAAAACTTACTTTCTGACTTTTACCAAGAGAAGTCGTTCGGTAAATTCCATTTTGATACAATCCCTCTCTCTGATAATCTGACACGGAATAAGATTGTGCTAAATAAAATTCCGTTTTTTTATAATTGAATTTAAATTGTGTGAAAGCATCAATGGTCGTTGCCAGCAGCTTATAATTATATCCATAAGTATCTCCTTCTTTTACCTGTCGATTTGGATTTTGTAAATCTGATTGTGCCAGATTACCGCTGTAAAATGCATCAATATCTGTAAAATATTCACCTCCCAATAAATCTAAAAGATATTGAAATTGATGTGATTTTAAATTCCGAAAAGTAATTCCGCCATCAAAAGCGCTATTTTCTGTGAGTTGGATATTTAGGTTTGAGTTGGCAGCAACTGTCTTATCGTCGGTTCTGTCTTCATACAAAACGTAATGACTTTGCACTGGTCCATAACCTGTAATTATTCCATCAGGATTTGTTACCGGTTTCTGATTTGCACGATAGATTTCTTCCCAGTTAAGCTGAGGATTCTTTAAAAACAATTCTTTGCTTTTTTCTGCATTTACAAAGTCGGGAGCAAAATCTCCGGAGAGCCCTCCTTTATCAGAACCGTACATTGAACTGTAATAACTGGGTAATTTACGATAATAAACAGGATCCGGACTTGGCGTATTTTGATAGTCAATATTGCTGTTTCCTACTTTACCAAACTGATACATTAAGCTAGAATTCAGGTTTGCTTTTTCATTTATTTTAAAGTAATGATTCAGCATTAACAAAGGTTCTTCAATATTTTTTATTCTGGCATTTCGTTTTTCTCCGTTTTGCCAACCCCAATATGAATTGTATTTTCCATTCGTCAAATCAGTAACCTCCTTTGTATTTGCCGAGTTTTTTCCACGTGAATTAGGGGTGTAAAATCCGGTAAAATTAATAGCATTCCTTTTGTTTAAATTCTTTTCGATACTTATAAAAAAAGATTCGGCATCGAAATCAGTTCCTTCAAAATAACCTTCATTACCGATACGTTTCCCTGCCGAAACTACATAGGCCCAACCGGAAGAATTCATACCCGAAGCATAAGTACCGATAGCCCGCCAGTTATACGTTGTATTGCTTCCGGAAAAAGAAATACGGGCTCCTTTTCTGTATGAAGAAGCTCTGGTATAAATTTGTTGTGTCCCGAAAATGCCTCCAAAAGTATACGGGGAAGAAGCTGCTCCAATAGAAAATTCCTGATTTCGAAGAACATCATTTAATCCTCCCCAGTTTCCCCATTGCGGCCTGCCGTCATAAATTTTATTCATCGGCATTCCGTTGAGCATCATGGTTCCGTTTTCACTGTCCAGACCACGAACCTTAAACCTGGCTTGTCCCCAACTAAAAGCTGAGGCCTGAAAAAAAGCATCTTTTGCAGATTGCAGAAGGCCTGAAGTCATTTCGCTGGAACTATTATCTTCTGACAAATCACTTTCTAACAGGTTAATTAAAGTACCCTGAACCTCATCCGTAAAGTTGTCTTCTAATTGCAGTATACCCAGATTAAGGTTTGCATATATATTTACTTTTAGAAGCAAATCTTTGTAACCCTGACTGTGCAGTAAGACTAATTGCTCTCCTTTGAGAGCAGAATACAATGCAAATTTTCCGTTTGTTTTGGTAAGTTGTGTGACAGAAGAATTTTGAATACTTACCACAACATTCTCTAAAGGCTTCTGTGTTTTTGCATCAATCACAATTCCTGAAATGACAGTTTCCTTTTGTGCAAAAGCAAATCCAAAATGCAGTAAAATAAAAAATAGTATATAATTTTTCCTCATGAGTAACACCAATTAGCTTTGATAAATTAGTTTTTAATCAAAATGTTTCATCTTAAAACATTTTAATAATTACATCAAAGGATAAAATTGGTCTCTGGAAAGAGTGGTAATGGATAGCATTATTTACTATTCCTGATTCAAATGTAATAAATTTAATTAAATATAACTATTTTCCTATTAATTTATATAAATTAAAAATAGTATGGTGAAAAGCTTTTGCTTTTGAAGGTTATATGTATTGTTATAAAATAAATAGAAACTATTGCGTTCGGATTTTAGAAACCATAAAAGCTATAAGAACTCCAAAAATTCCGATAAAAGCAAATGAGAATCGAAGTCCGAAGTTTTGAGCAATATGCCCAATCACAGGAGGTCCCATTAGAAAACCAAGGAAACTGACACTCGAAACTATGGTTAATGCTTCTCCTGCCGGAACGGTCGGGTTTTTACCGGCCATACTGTAAACGGTTGGAACAATAGTAGCAACTCCCAATCCAACAAGCATAAAGGCTATTGTACAAGGTATAATATAAGGAAGAAAAACTGCGGTAAAAAGTCCTCCAGAAATCATGACTCCGCTAATTTGCATAACGCGTTCACGACCAAATTTATTGATTAATCCATCTCCTAAAAAACGTCCGCTGGCCATTGTAATCATAAATGAGGTATATCCTAAAACAACCAATGGTCCCGGAGCCTGAACGATATCTTTAAAATATACGCCACTCCAGTCAAACATTACTCCTTCGCTTGCCATACTGCAAAAACCAATCACACCAAGCCAGATTAAAGCGCTGTCAGGTTTAACGAATAGTTTTTTCTTTTCTCCTGTTTTGTTTTTAATTTTTTCTTTGGCTCTGACCAGAAATTTAAAATTAAAAATAACCATAAGTATCACAATTCCGCCAACAATTAAAAAATGATGAAACGGACTCAGCTTTAAAGCCAGCATTCCTAATCCCACTAAGGCACCTGTAAATCCGGCAAAACTCCACATTCCGTGAAAAGCCGACATAATTGTTTTTTTGAAAAGCACTTCGGTATAAACACCTTGTGTGTTAACGGCAATATTGGCTAAGTTTCCAAATAACCCAAAAAGGAACAATCCTAAAGATAATTGCAATGCTGTAGTTGCCAAACCAAGATTTGCAAGACATAATACATACATCAGTAGAGAAAAAATCAAAATACGATGGCTGCCAAATTTAGTTACCATTTTTCCGGAAAAAGGCATTATTACCAACTGTCCTACCGGCAGTGCAAAAAGTATAGACCCCAAATCGCCTTCTGTAAGATGCAAAGCGGTTTTAATATCCGGTATTCGGCTGGCCCAGGTTGCAAAACTTAAACCCATTCCAAAATAAAACATTCCGACGGCAAGACGAATTCGGTTCAGGTAAGAAGCTTTTGCCTCTCTGTAGACTTTCTTAATTTTTCCTTTGGTCTGGAATAATGCTAATGGATTGAAATTTATCAAGATAATTACTTTTAATCGTTTGGGAATATAAAAGTACTAAAAAGCAACATTATAGCATGCCTGGCGTTATTAGTTCCTTAATTTATAACGTTATTGTTTATAAATTAGGATTAAAAAAACAAATTTTAACACATAGAAACATCGATTTTTTCTTTTCACTTATAATTTAATAAGGCACGACACAAAGGATGTCTTTTTTAAAATTCAATAAATCTATGTTTCTGTGTGCCAGAAAAAATATTTATAAATCAATTACTTTCTGTTGTGCATTACTCGCAATGGCAGCCTCAATAATTTGCATCACTTTTACACCATCCTGTGCTGTAACAGGCTCTGTTTTATTATTTGCAATAGCATCATAAACCCCATCAAAGAAGCTGAAATAATTACCCTGAAGTGTTGGTACTTTTTCACGAACTTCTTTCCCGTCAATTTCGGTATGCAAAAGTCCTTGCAGGCTTTCCGATTCTGTTCCCCAGGATTCTAAATTCGGCTTTTTTCCGAGCTTTAAATCATCTTCCTGAACATCACCACGTGGTTTTAGGAAAGATCCTTTTTTACCGTGAATGGTGTATGCCGGATTGGCTTCCCTGACAAAAAAACCAGCTTTTAGGCGAACTCTGAAATCAACATAAATTAATACTAAATCAATCCAATCGTCTACTAAAGAATTTTCCCTCGTGACCCTGATATCACCAAAAACAGCTTTTGGAGATCCAAACAAAGCCACTGCCTGGTCTATTAAATGGGGACCCAAGTCCTTCAGGATTCCAGCTCCGTCATTAACAGTTTCTTTATGCGCTTTTGGACTCAACAATGGATTGTATCTGTCAAAATGAAATTCGGCTTCTACCAAATCTCCTAAAACACCTTCATTGATTATTTTTTGAATGGTCTTGAAATCACTGTCCCAGCGTCTGTTCTGAAAAACGGCTAATTTCAATCCTTTCTCTTTTGCGATTTTTGCCAATTCTTCGGCTTCTGCTACAGTTGTTGTGAATGCCTTTTCTACAACAGCGTGTTTTCCTGCCAAAAGCACTTTTTTTGCATATTCGTAATGGGTTCCAACGGGTGTATTTACAATTACCAAATCAACATCATCTGCTAATAGTTCATCAATTGAAGGATAACTTTTTACGGCTGGATAATCTTCCTGAATAAGTTTTTTGCTTCTTTCCCACGAACCTAATAATTCAAACCCCGGATGAATATCCAAAAAAGGGGCATGAAAAACTTTACCCGACATTCCGTATGATAATAGTGCTGTTCTTATTTTCTGCATTTGAATTTTGTTTTTTTTGCCACGCACTTCACAAACTATAACCATTTAAAACTGAAGTGAAAATTCGTGAAATTCGTGGCCAATATTTTTATTTAATTTTCGCTCTTTCGTATTGTTTTGGCCATTGAATATCATCATTTAATTCGGCAGCGAAATCTAAAGGTAAATTAGGATTTCGAAGTGCTTCTCTGGCAAACAAAACCAAATCGGCGTGACCGTCTTCAAGAATGGCTTCCGCTTGTTTTGCCTCAGTAATTAAACCAACTGCTCCCGTTAAAATTGCGGCTTCTTTTTTAATTTTCTCTGCAAAAGGAACCTGATAATTTGGCTTCAGGGGAATTTGCTGGTGTGAAACCAATCCGCCCGATGAAACATCAATTAAATCTACTCCTTTTTCTTTTAGGATTACCGAAAGCTTTACAGATTCTTCCGGATTCCACCCGCCTTCTGCCCAATCTGTTGCAGAAATCCTGACAAACAACGGCAAATCTGAAGGCCATTCGGACTGTACTCCTTCAAGGATTTCTAATGTAAATCGGATTCGGTTTTCAAAACTTCCTCCATATTCATCTGTCCTTACATTCGTTAAGGGTGATAAAAACTGGTGCAGTAAATAACCATGCGCTCCGTGAATTTCCATTACCTGGTAACCGGCTTCAACGGCTCTTTTGGTTGCCGCTTTAAAATCAGAAATGACTTTTTGAATTCCGTTTTTGTCTAAAGCCGTTGGAAGAAACGGTTCATCTTCGTGATACGGAATATTACCTGGTGCAACAGTTTGCCATCCTCCCTGATTCGTATCCAGCTTTTTATTGCCCAGCCAGGGAGCCGAAACACTTGCTTTTCGTCCCGCGTGCGCCAGTTGAATTCCGGGAATTGAATTTTGAGAAACAATAAATTCGTTAATTGTTTTTAATTTTTGAATATGCTCGTCTTTCCATATTCCTAAATCGGACGGAGAAATTCTGGCTTCCGGAGAAACTGCTGTCGCTTCCTGAATAATCAGGCCAACACCACCAGTGGCACGACTTCCAAGATGAACCAAATGCCAATCATTTGCAAATCCGTCGATGGCTGAGTACTGGCACATTGGCGAAATAACGATTCTGTTTTTTAGAGTAATTTTTTTTATGGAAAGTGGAGAGAATAATAATGATGCCATATCTTGAAGCTTTTAATGGTTGTAAGCTACCAATTGGGTACGATAGCGTTTAAAAAAGTAAAGTTACAGCATCTGCTTAAAAGTAGAAATCTAAATGTTTATTAATTAACAAACATTTAAATTACAACAAATAAAAAAAGTATTTCATAGTTTCCTGTTATTGTAGAATTTGCTTATTCCATAAATCATAATATTCCCCTTTTTGTTCTAATAGTATTTTATGATTTCCGGATTCTATAATAGTTCCATTTTTCATGACTAAAATTTTATCCGCATTTGCAATTGTACTTAGTCTGTGAGCAATTACTATAATGGTCTTTCCTTGTACTTTAAAATTATCGATTACCTCTTTTACAATTTTCTCTGAATTTGTGTCTAATGATGAAGTGGCTTCATCCATTAATAAAATTTCGGGTTTTTTATATAATGCCCTCGCAATGGCGATTCTTTGTTTTTGACCACCTGAAAGCATTGTTCCATTTTCTCCTATCTGTGTTTCAAAACCGTTTGGCAATTTCTCAACAAATTCTGTAATTCGTAAATCTCTCGATAAGTCTATAATATACTGCATATTAGGAAAGGAATCTCCTAAAGCAATATTTTCTACAATATTCCCCGAAAACAAGTTAAGCTGTTGTGGAATAACTCCCACATAATTTCTTAAACTTTGGTAATGAATAAATTGTATATCGTAATTACCAATATAAATTTTTCCTTCGTTTATTGGATATAAATTTTGTAATAAAGAAATCAATGTCGTTTTACCGCTGCCACTTTCTCCCACTATCGCGGTTGTTTCATTCTGTTTGAATGTGGCATTAAAATTTTTAAAAACTTCCGTTCTGGAACCATAACGAAAAGAAACATTTTCAAATTTTATATCTCCAAGATTTTCCTTTCGCAATTCAATTTTATTCTCTGTTTCTTCACGTTCCAAATCCATTATTTCAAAAAGGCGATCGGCAGCAATTAAAGCATTTTGCGCCGTTTTGTTCATTTCAATCAACGATGCTACAGGAGATGTAAAATAACCAATCAATGCATAAAATGAAAACAATTCTCCGGGAGTTATAGCTCTGTCTATTACATATCCCGAACCAATCCACATTAAGACAACAGTAAATACAGACGCTAAAATTTGAGTGGAAGTATTTGCAAAAACACTATTCAAGCCTGATTTATAGGTCGTAAACAATAGCTTTACAAATTTGTTTTCTGTTTTTAAATTTGAAAAAGATTCGATACCAAATTCTTTGACTGTTCTGATATGAGTAATACTTTCCACCAGTTGTGTTTGCAAATCTGCAGCATTTTCCATAATATTTCGTTCCACTTTTTTATTGAATTTATTTAGAATTAAATAAATTATCAAATAGAAAGGAATCACAAGTAAAATAACCAGAGCCAGTTTCCAGTAATAAGTGAACATTAATGTAAAAGAGAAAATCACAATAAATACATTAACAATCATTTCTATGGCAGCTTCATTTATAAAGGAGCGAATTTTTACAGCATCACTTATGCGAGATGTAATTTCGCCAATTTGCATTGTATCAAAAAAACGCTGAGGCAAATGAAGCAGATGTTTATAATACCCCAGAATTAATTTTGCATCGATTAATTGTCCTGTTTTCATTACAAACAGGGTTTTCTTTGAACCTATATAACTTTGAAGAATAATAATAAAAATCATTGAAAGACTTAATAAATTCAATAGATTTCTATTCCCGTCGATAAGAACATAATCGGTTATTTTCTGTATATAAATGGACATTGCCAATCCTAAAATTGTAAACATTATGGCTCCTGCTAAAGCCTGGATTAAAATGTTTTTGTGCGGTTGTATGAGATCCCAAAAACGTTTTATTGGTGAAATTTTTTCATTACAGACTTTAAAATCATCTTTTGGAGCAAATAAAATCAATACTCCTGACCATACGTTTTGAAAATCCTCAAAAGTGTACATTTCCATTTTACCAAAACCAGGATCCATAACCATAATTCTGGATTTTTCAATCTTATAAAGAACCACATAATGATGCAGTTGTTCTTTTGTAATTATATGTGCGATTGCAGGAAGAGGTATTTTGTCTAAAGAATCTGCTCCGCCTTTTACCCCTTTTGCGGTAAATCCCATTTTTTCGGCTGCTTCGATAATTCCCAGCACATTGGTACCGCGCTTATCTGTATTAGCATATTGCCGAATTCTGGCTATAGGCAGATTAATCTTGTAATGGTTTCCAATAGATGCTAAACAGGCTGCGCCACAATCTTTAATATCGTGTTGTTTTATTTTTATAGAGGCCATTGGGTTATCGCATTTGTTTTGGGTTTAACCAGTCATCCACTTTATCGAACAATAAGTCAAATAAACTTCTTCTTGTTATTGTATATCTGGTTGTGAGTGTCATTCCTTTTGACACGTTTATTTTGTAACCTGACTTTAATTGTAATAGTTTGGAATCTAAGGAACAACGGACTTTAAAGAAGGCCTGTTCTCCCTGAATGGTTATATTGTGATCAATATCAATTACTTTTCCTTCTAAGAATCCCCATTGATTGTAATTAAATGCATCCAGTTGAAATTTCACTTTTTGGCTTCTTCGTATAAGCCCGATATCTTTTGGAGAAACATTATTTTCTACAATAAGATAATCTTCTGCTGATATAGTCCCAACTGACTGTGAAGCACTTAGGAAGGAACCTGCCTGAATTCCCGAAAAATTTTCAACGGTACCCGAAATTGGAGCCTTAACAATATAATTGACGGCTTCAGCATTTATTTTAGCAACCGCACCTTTATGAGTTTTTAAACGATTTTCTAAATCTCTTTTCTGATTTTCCCAAGCTGATTTTTGCTGAGTAGCATAACTTTGTAATGCTTGTTTTGCAAACTGAAATTCATAATCATATTTTTCATATTCTACTTTTGCAATAATTTCTTTATCATACAGTTTTTTATTTCGATCATAATTAATCTGTGCCTGCATGATTTTACTTTCCAGTTCATTCTTATGTGCCTGAAAATTGAAAAAATCTTCCCGGGCAGTGGAAGTTAATAATCGGGAAGATTTATTCAGTAACAGATTATTCACGTCTTTTAATAATAATGATACTGAATCAGACAATGTATCTTGTGTTCTTTTGTCTGCATCAAGACCTTGCATAGACATTTTTATAAGGGTATCTCCTTTTTTTACACTTATATTGTTTTTTAGTCCTAACCAGGTCACATACCCGTTAACTATAGTTGTAACTGGCACGTTATCCGTTTTACTCCTTATGATCCCCCGGCTTTGACTACTTATATCTACTTTAAGTATAGGTAATAAAATCAAAAAAATAACAAGTCCAAAAATAAGCGTCAGATATATCGAGAAGTTTTTTACTTTGTTTGTTACAATAAGATTTTCGAGCGTATTGACTGGATCTGAACTGAAGTTCATAAGATAATTATTTTAAAATTTAAGGACTACCTATCTCCCTTCAGTATACCTAAATTTGGTAAAATTCTTAGGCAATTCATTTGTTACAATCACTTTGTTGGAAGAAATAGTAGGTTTGATTCTAATAACTTTAGTTGTCTCATCAATTTCCAATTCAGCAGTACTCCTCATATTAACTACATCCCAGTGTAATATTTTAAATTTATATTTGCCTTTTTTCAAATTGACCACAACATACTGGTTTGCTCTTAGTTGCCCTAATGGTTTATCATCAATCCAGATATTTAATCTTGAAGTATTATCGATTTTATGTAAAATATCTGCCCCATTGTAAATTAGGACTTGACCCTTTCCCAGTTTATCTAATTCAACTTTTTCAAAACCGGATTTAATGAAAGTGTATTCAGAGGGAAATGATTTTAGACCGCATGAAGTGGCTAAAAGAAATGCAAAACAAAATGCAATTTGTGTAATTGTTCTTAAAAAGTGATTTTTCATTTGTTATAAATATTAAGTGTTTTTTTTCGGAATATTCGATTTTGGCAGAGATGGGAAATCATAAATATTTTCTTTCCTATAAAATCTTCATTTAAAAAGACTAATAGAATTCTAAATATTTAAAATATTCGGCTCATTGAAGGATTTTTAAAGAGCCTTGACTTTTCAAGGCCCTTTAATTTCATTAAAACATTCTGCTGGTAAGTAAATTACCTTTGTAAAAACCACTCGTGTTACCAGGAGGACTAGAAACACTTCCACCCGGTCCATTGACATTTTTACTGTTACTATTAGCAACTAAACCAACTCCGATTATTAATAAACCTAGTGCAATAAAAGTAAAAAGACCTCCACCATTTATTTTCTGCGCTTCCTGAACATTAAGTTCAACTAAACCTAAATCTTCTAAATTCATAATTGTTAATTTTAAAATATTAATTAGTCTTAACAAACTCATTTTCTCGAGAATTTATTTGTCAGAACAAACTTACCATACTTCCGTCCAATAAAATTGGACGGAAACTAAAACCACCAAAAATTTCTTTGGCTTCGTCATTTATAATTGTTTTAACCGAATAGTTTAACTCTAAATCAAAAGAGGTTTCATAATAAAAACTTTCTCTTTTCTTGCAGTATTTTATAGGCGCCTCCAGGTTTTTTATAATATCTATTGTATTATACAACTGGCTGCGGCTTAAGCATAATTTTTTTGCAAAAACAGCCGGAGTACCTGTTTTTTCAGTAATAATTAATTTATGCATTTTTTTTATCCGTTCTATTTGTTTGATAAGATCCATAAGCTACGCTGAATAGATTAGTGAAATAATTCCTGTATCAGTAAAAACAAAGCTTTTTTAAACAGATGGAAAATTAGCAACAATAAAACAAAAAAAGTGTCCGGAATCGTCTTTAAAGTATCAAAATAAGACATCTTTCAAATTAAAAGAATTTTTTGTTTGAATTTAAGGAACGACGAAAATCATGCGTGCTGCTGAAAAGTTTTTTTAAGAAACTAAATTCAAATCTTTTTTAAAGAAACTTAGATTCAATTATTAACAAACATTTAAAACCTTATGTATTATATTGCACTATCAAATTAAAATAGAAACGTTACTTTTGTGCGTTAAATTACGAACTAAAAATACAAAATGGATATAGTTATCAAACTCTCTCAATTTCTATTGAGTTTATCTTTACTTATTATTCTTCACGAATTAGGACATTTTATTCCTGCAAAATTATTTAAAACCAGAGTTGAAAAATTTTACCTTTTTTTTGATGTGAAATATTCACTGCTAAAAAAGAAAATCGGCGAAACAGAATACGGAATCGGATGGTTACCACTGGGAGGCTATGTAAAAATCTCAGGGATGATCGACGAAAGTATGGACAAAGAGCAAATGGCTCTGCCTCCTCAGCCATGGGAATTTCGTTCTAAGCCAGCCTGGCAGCGTCTGATTATTATGTTGGGTGGTGTTACAGTAAACTTTATCCTTGCTTTCATTATTTATATCGGAATGGCTTTTGCATACGGCGATACTTATGTTGCCAATGCTGACCTGAAAGATGGTGTTGCTATTGATAATCCGGTTATGCTTAAAGCGGGTTTCAGAACCGGAGATAAACTTGTTTCAATTGATGGTAAAAAAGTAGTAAATTTTGACAGTGATTTAAACATGAATATCATCATGGCTAAACACGTTTTAATTGAAAGAAACGGAAAACAAGAGACGATTACTATGCCGACTGATTTTGTTGATCAGTTATCGAAACACGAAAAAGGACTTTTAGTAAATATACGCTCTCCTTTTGCTATTAAAGGTATCCCTGCAGAATCTGCAAATACTGCCCTTAAAGCAAAAGATTTATTTGTGAGTATAAATGGTCAGGAAACAAAATATTATGATCAGGTTAAAACTATTTTAGAAAACAATAAAGGAAAAACACTTCCTGCTGTTGTTTTACGTGATTTAAAACAAACTCCTGTTACAGTTAAAGTTTCTAAAGACGGAAAACTGGGTGTTATTGCCGGAGGCGTTGATTTATCTTCTTTAGAAAAATTAGGTTACTACAAAATAAGCACGAAAGAATACACTTTCTTCGAATCTGTTCCGGTTGGACTTGAAAAAGGTAAAGACCAATTAATAGGTTACGGAAAACAGCTTAAAATGATTTTTAATCCGGAAACAAAAGCGTACAAACAAGTAGGTGGTTTTGCAGCGATTTTTAACATTTTTCCTAGTTCATGGAGTTGGGAAGTATTCTGGTCAATCACTGCTTTATTGTCAATTATGCTTGGAGTAATGAATTTATTACCAATTCCTGCCCTTGACGGAGGTCATGTGATGTTTTTATTATACGAAATAATAAGCGGAAGAAAACCGAGCGATAAATTCTTAGAGAACGCCCAAATGGTTGGTTTCGTTTTACTTATAGCACTGCTTTTGTTCGCTAACGGAAACGATATCTACAAGGCGATTGTCGGCAGATAAAAATAATTTATAAAAAGTGTGAAAATATTTTTGGGAAATTAAAAAATCAACTATATTTGCACTCGCTAAAAAGAGCAACAACTTCCTCCTTAGCTCAGTTGGTTAGAGCATCTGACTGTTAATCAGAGGGTCCTTGGTTCGAGCCCAAGAGAGGGAGCAAAAA
>JBDTNT010000068.1:0-23818 GCA_039933615.1 Flavobacterium sp.
GCTGTAAATAAAAAAAGCCATTTCTGCGGCAACAGAAATGGCGAGGCTTAAAGAAAATTTATCGTGAAATAAAGAAACAAAGAAGAGAGTTGAAGAATCAACTTTCAAGGCTCCTTGTTTATTACTAAAAACCATTACAAAGAAATGAAAAAAATATTAAAGATATACTCATTGCTTTCTATCCTGTTGTTATCAGCAGGAATTAATGCCCAAAATACAACACCACTTATACAATCAAAGCTTGACGGAACGGTTGTAGATGACGTTACAAATCAGCCGATTATCGGAGCTTCTATTACCATTAAAGGTACAACGCACGGGGTTCAGACAGATGCTGAAGGAAAATTTTATTTTCAAACCGGTCAGAAATTCCCTTATACCTTAATTGTAAGTTACATTGGATATAAAAAAGCCGAAGTAATCGTCGAAGGAAATCCTGTTACAATCAACCTGAAAGAAGAACGCCAGGAATTAGAAGAACTGGTAGTTGTTGGTTATGGTACCCAAAAGAGAAAAGACATTACGGGTTCTGTAGCTTCAGTCCCGAAAGCAAACCTTAGTCAGGTTACCTCATCTGCAGATAATTTATTAAGGGGTGCTATACCGGGAGTCGTTGTGACCCAAAGTTCCGGGCGTCCGGGCGCGTCTTCAAGTGTACGTATCAGGGGAGGAAATTCTATAACGGCAGGTAACGAACCTCTTTATGTTATAGATGGTATACTGGTTTATAATGACAATAATAATGGTACAGCAGGAGTAGCTCTTGCGGGTGCCGGAGTCAACGTTTTGTCAACCATTAATCCAGGTGACATTGAATCTATTGAAGTATTGAAAGATGCTTCTGCAACAGCAATCTACGGTTCCAGAGGTGCCAATGGAGTTATACTTATTACAACAAAAAAGGGTACAAAAGGGATAGACTGCATTTCGTATCAGGGTTATTTTGGAGTGCAGTCTGTATCAAAAAAACTTGATGTCATGAATGCTTCGCAATGGGCCGGGCTTCGCAATGATGTTCAGGCAAGTATTGGTCAGGCGCCATCTTTTACGGCAGCACAGATTGAAGCTTTTAAAACTTCCGGAGGTTACGATTGGCAGTCAGCTGCTTTCAGGACGGCTGCACCAATTCAGAATCATCAGTTAACATTTTCGGGCGGTGATGACCGTTCGAGATATTCTGTATCAGCAAGCTTTTTTGATCAGGAAGGAGTTGTAATCGGAACAGACTTTAAAAGAATTTCCCTGAGAACCAATTATGAAAGAAATTATTCCCAGTCTTTTAAATTTGGTGTGAATCTTAATTATACGAATTCAACATCAAATGGTATTGGTTCCAGCAATTCAGGAAGAGAACCGAGCCCGCTTGTTAGTGCCTTGTTAATTGCTCCGGTAGTTCCGATTAAAAATGCTGACGGAAGTTATAATGTAACTCAAAACCCGTATGCAACATCAACAAACGGCTATATTTCAAATCCGATTAACGATTTAGAAAATACCGTTAATGAAACTAAAATCAACAGAATCTTAAGCAGTTTATTTGGTGAATATAAAATCACGAAAAAACTTATCGCTAAAGTTTCCGTAAGTGGGGATATTATCAATACCAAACAAAATTACTACGCTCCTTCCAACACAACAACAGGGGCATCAACCAAAGGACTGGCTTCTGTTGGTGACAGACTGGTAAGTTCTGTATTGAATGAAAACACGCTGAATTACAACACCCGTTTTGGAGATAACCATAAGTTTTCAGCTTTAGCGGGATACACCCTTCAATATACCAAAGGTGAAGTGGTAAATGCAGGAGCCAATACTTTTGTAAATGACCATAATCTTTATAATTCGCTACAGGATGGTGTCGCTGTAAAACCTTACAGTGATGCATTCGAAAGTGTTTTAAAATCATGGTTGACAAGAATCAACTATTCTTATAAAGACCGTTATAACTTTACACTATCTGCGCGTGCCGACGGTTCTTCAAGATTTGGTTCGGAATCTCTTTGGGGTTACTTTCCATCTGCAGGATTTTCATGGAATATTACTGAAGAAGATTTTGCTAAAAATTTAAAGGGCGTAAGCGAGGCAAAACTAAGATTAAGTGCCGGAACAACCGGAAATCAGGAAATTGGAAATTATCTTTCCCTGGCTTCTATGGGTTCGGTTAACTATTCTTTTGGAGGGACAGTCAATACAGGGCTGGCTCCTACCCGATTGGCAAATCCTGATTTAAAATGGGAAAGAACAGATCAGTACAATATTGGTTTGGATTTATCCTTATTAGACCGAAAAATAAATTTTGTATTTGATGTTTATTATAAAAAAACCAATGATTTACTTATTAATGTTCCTGTACCGCTTACTTCAGGATATGCTACAGTCCTTCAGAACATTGGAGGTGTGGAAAATAAAGGTATTGAAATTGGCCTGATTACAGAAAACCTGAAAACAGAAACCTTTTCATGGAATTCAAATTTTGTCTTTTCAGCCAATAAGAATAAAGTTGTAGCAATAGGAAACGGAGTTAATCAATTTTTTCCAATTGTTCCAAACGGTTCTTTATTACAACAGCAACCTGTGACTGTAAAAGTCGGAAAACCTCTTGGAACTTTCTGGGGGTACAAAACAAATGGCATTTTTCAGACTCAGGAAGAGATCAATACGCAGCCTAAAATAAACAGTCTTGCCAACACAAAAGTGGGAGACAGAAAGTACGTCGACACCAATGGAGACGGAATAATCTCAGCCGCTGACAAAGGTGATCTTGGAAGTTCACAACCCAAATTTGTTGGAAGTTTCAGTAATACGGTTTCATATCAGGATTTTGATTTACAATTTAATTTCCAGGGATCTTATGGTGCGAAAGTATTTAATGCTTTAAACCAGCAATTAGAAATTTCAACACTTGGAACTAATGCATCAACTGTTTTAAATGACCGCTGGACGCCCGCTAACCCAAGTAATGAAATTCCTAGAGCTTCAAGTTCACCATTGGGAATCGTTTCTGAACGCTATGTTGAAGATGCCTCTTTCTTACGATTAAAGCTTGTCACTTTAGGATATACATTACCTAAAAGCATTGCTTCAAAATTAGGCGCAAACAGCGTAAAATTCTATATATCTGCCGAAAATTTAGTGACATGGACCAAATACAGAGGGTATGACCCTGAGGTAAGTTCATACGAACAAAACAATTTATATCCCGGAATTGACTTTGGTGCTTATCCAAACTCCAGAACATTCATTTCAGGCCTGAACGTAACTTTCTAAGTAAAAAAATAAAACGATGAAAAAAATACTAATAACTTTCCTTTTCAGTGCCGGACTATTTGTATCCTGCACAGATTTAGAGGTAACACCTACTTCTTTTGTTACCGAAGACAATTACTTTATCTCACAAGATGATGCTGTTGCAAGTGTAACTGCTGTTTATGCTTCTTTGAATAACGACCCGGGCGAGCAAAGTCTGTTTGGCCGAAATCTATACTTTCTTACAGACATGGGTTCAGATTATGCTGCTGCGGGAGTTTCTGCAACAAATCCACAAGTAAGGGCATTGAGCAGTTTAACGCATGATGCTACTACAGATCGTCTTCAGGTTGCCTGGAGACAAATTTATTCCGGAATTAACAGGGCTAATGTTGCTATCGATAATATCCCTAAAGTTTCCGGTTCTGAAGTTATAAAAACAAGATTGATTAATGAGGCTAAATTTCTAAGAGCATTGTTATACTTTCAGGCTGTTCGTCTTTGGGGTGGAGTTCCGATTGTTTTACATGAACCTACTTCAATAGCAGTTGAAAGCTTAAAATCTAAAAGAGCAACAGTAGACGAAGTATATGCACAGATTATTTCAGATTTGACAGCGGCAGAAAGCCTGCCGGCAACTTATGCGGCAAATGAGGCCGGACGTGCTACTTCCGGAGCGGCAAAATCTCTTTTAGTAAAAGTATACATCACCAGAAAAGACTGGGATAAAACTATTGCAAAATCTCAGGAAGTAATTAACGGCGGTTATGGATATGCTCTTTTTGAAAATTTTGCAGAAGTATTCAATAAAGCCAGAAAAAACGGAAAAGAACATATTTTCTCTGTTCAGTTCGAGCCAAATCAGGCAGGAAATGGTTCTAGTGGAAGTACTTTTCAATCTACCTCATTTACAGGATTTACGGCAACTGAACCAGCAGATATCATTTCGGATGTTGCGTTGTTTTATGATATATATGCACCGGCAGATACGAGAAGAGACGTAAGTTATGCCAAACAATTACTTAATCCCTCTACAGGAACACTTTATACTTTTCCGAAACCAATTTTCAAAAAGTATCTGGATGTTACCAATTTAGGTTCTCCTGGTAATGTTGCTATTAATTTCCCTCTGATTCGCTATGCTGATATTTTATTGTCTTATGCAGAAGCAATCAACGAAAAAAGCGGACCGACTACTGAAGCTTATGAAGCCTTAAACCAAGTAAAAAGAAGAGCATACGGAAAAGCCATTTTTACTGCAGATGCAACTGTTGATTATTCCGGATTAACACAAGCAGCTTTTAGGGCAGCAATTCAGGAAGAACGCAAGAAAGAGTTTGTTCAGGAAGGCCAAAGATGGTTCGACTTAGTTCGATGGGGAACTTTGGTTACCGAAGTAAAGAAAGTAACTGCGAAAAATTCTGTCTCAGAAAGAAATAATTTATACCCAATTCCGCAAAGTGAAAGAAGTATCGACCCGGTTGGATTACCACAAAACCCGGGGTATTTATAATTAACCACAATAACCATAAAACTATAAAAGATGAAAAAAATTAAAAATAGCAGTACAATCAAAAGCCCGCAAAAAGGGCTTTTGATTACGGCTTTACTAGTCGCACAGTTTGGGTTTGCGCAATCAAATCCTGACACCGAATTTAAAGGTACAATTGGAAAAACTTTAGCAGATTCGAAAGAATACTGGCCACAGCCCGTTACGGCTCCAAAAGGGGCTCCAAACATTGTATGGGTTTTACTTGATGATGTTGGATTTGGAGCTTCAAGCACATTTGGAGGATTAATCCAAACGCCAACTTTTGATGAACTGGCCAACAACGGTCTGAAATATACCAACTTCCATACAACAGCAATTTGTGCGCCTACCCGCGCTGCTTTATTAACCGGAAGAAATTCAGCAAGAGTACATGTCAGCGGATTTTCACATACCATTTTATCAGCAGGTTTCCCGGGCTGGGATGGTAGAATTCCCTCTGATAAAGGGACTGTTGCAGAAATATTGCGTGCCAATGGGTACAGCACTTTTGCCGTTGGAAAATATGGCGTAACTCCGGATGAAGATGCTACAGATGCAGGTCCGTTTGACCGATGGCCAACCGGAAAAGGATTTGATCACTTTTTTGGTTTCTTAGGATCACAAACCGATCAGTACAAACCGGATTTAGTAGAAGATCAGGCACACGTAAATCCGGATGGAAGACACTTAACAGAACAAATTACCGATAAGGCAATCAGTTACATCACCAAACAGCAAAAAGCGGCACCGGGAAAACCATTCTTCCTGTATTATGCGCCGGGAGCTGTTCATGCCCCTCATCAGGTTGCAGAATCCTGGAGTGATCCTTACAAAGGAAAATTTGATGAAGGCTGGGATGTTTACCGCGAAAAAGTTTTAGCCAATCAAAAGAAATTAGGGGTGATTCCTGCCAATGCAGTTTTACCGGAACGTAATTCACTGATTGCAGACTGGAAAAAATTAACTCCGGATCAGAAAAAAGTCTATGCCAGATTTATGGAAGTGTATGCCGGATACCTTACGTATACGGATTATGAAATTGGAAGAGTTGTAGAATACCTAAAAAAAACAAATCAGTTAGACAACACTCTTATTTTTGTTGCCATTGGTGATAACGGGGCCAGTAAAGAAGGCACTACACAAGGTACAATTAATCAGGGGCTGTTTACCCAGACTGTTTCTGATGAAAAAAATCTTCAGACGAATTTAGACAATATCGGAGAGATTGGAACTGCAAAAGGTTTAAATACGAATTTCCCTTTAGGATGGGCTCAGGCTACCAATTCACCTTTCAAAAACTGGAAACAAGATGCACAATCAGAAGGAGGAACACGTAATCCGCTGATTGTTTTTTATCCAAAAGGAATTAAGGAAAAAGGCGGAATCAGAAATCAGTACAGCCACGTAATTGACATTCTTCCGACAACTTTGGATATTGCGGGAATCAAAGCTCCGGAATATATCAGAGAAATTAAACAGGATAAAATCCAGGGATCTTCTTTATATGCTTCTTTGAATGATGCAAAGGCGGAATCACTGCACAAAGTACAATACTACTACATTTTCGGAAACAGGGCTATTTACAAAGAGGGATGGAAAGCTGCCGCTGCTCACCTTCCGGATTCTTTTGCCCTAAAAAATAATTTAGGAAAAAGTGAAACTCCCGTTAAAAGTAATTTCGATACTGATGTTTGGGAATTGTACAACTTAAACGAAGATTTTAACGAGCGTAACAATCTTGCTAAAAAGTATCCTGAAAAACTGGCTGAACTTCAAAAACTGTTTGATGAGCAGGCTAAGGAAAACAACCTTTACCCTTTAATTGACTGGCAGGATGTATTTAGCAGAAAAATACATAATACAGGAGCAGATAAAAATGTAAGTCTTCAGGACCTGGCAAAAAAAGTAACACAGCCCGGAGGATCGAATTAATAAAAAGGATTCAGGTCTCTGAAACTTAAAGAGGCCTGAATGTTTTCAGAATAATTAAAAAATAAATGATCATGAAAAGAGTAGACTATCAAATTATCGGAAAAAAGATTGTCGTTGGGACAATTCTGTTTTTAGTTCCACTGGCAATCCTGGCCGGAGGATTAACATTAATCAGTAAATTTTTAAAATAAGAAATCATGGCAACAGCACAAAACTCAAACAAAAATTTGACAAGGGATTTAAGTATCAGCCTTTTGTTATATACACTGCCAATTGTGGCAATTTATCTTTATTTTAAACTAAGTAACGGTATCGTATCCGAATCACACATCACCTTACCGGCATTTTTGCAATTTGCACAGCCAGCATTTGCAAACATAAGAACTTGGGGATTAACCGTTTTTATGCTGGTTTTAGGGATCATAGAATTTGGGGCAGGACTATACGACGATCAGTGGACAGGTGAAGAACGTAAAATTGACATCATTTCATTTTTAGCACCAAAACTGATTCTACCTCCAGTTATCGCCTTTTTCAGCTTGACGGCTTTACCTTATTTGATTCCGGGCTTACAGAATACACTTTCATGGGTCCCGTTTTGGGGAGGTTTCTTCCTGATTGCTGTAGCCGATGATTTAACGCAATACTGGTACCATCGTTTACACCACCAGGTACCGTTTTTATGGCGTTTTCACAGAACACATCATTCGGCTCCATATATGGGAATGGCCATGCTTTCGAGACAAAATTTTATTTATACCGTGTTTTTCTCTCAAATTTATCTGACAGCTGCTTTAACGTATCTAGGTTTAGGCTTGCCGGCGTTGTTTGTATTGGTGATCAAAAGTTTCATCACTTTAGGCGCGCACTCCAGCATTGCCTGGGATAAACCATTTTACAAATACAAAGTACTGCACCCGGTTGCATGGGTTTTAGAACGTTTTATTTCTACTCCTGCAACACACCATGCGCACCACGCAGATACAAGCGGAGACGGAGTTGGGCACTTTAAAGGCAATTTTGGCAATATGTTTTTCCTTTGGGATGTAATCTTCGGAACTGGTCTGATCACCAGAAAATTCCCGAAATCATACGGAATCAAATCGTATAAACAAGAAGAATGGTATGCCCAATTTCTTTGGCCCATATTTAAATCCAAGAAAGAAGGAAGTGCCTTAGCAGATGGTGTTTTTGCTGTACCGTTGACACAAAAAGCCAATAACGACATCAATATTAATATTCCTTCGAATGTTCCCGCACCGGCCGGTCCTGCATATTACGAACAGGTTGAATCTTAAGATCATGAAAAACAAGATAATCAGAAATAGTATCACAGCAATTGTATTTTTATTTACAATTGCTGGTTTTTCCCAAAATCAGGAGAAAAGCGCAAATTTATTACTGGACGCTTTTTATTCTAAAATTAAAAGCCAAAAAAATCCACAGATAGTCGATGCCAGAGGTGCTGATGAATTTGCGTTAAACCATATCGATGGCGCTTTAAATTTCACTCTCAAATCGGAAGATTATGAAAAACATATAGCCGCTTTAAATCCTTCACAACCTGTATTTATTTATTCTATTGCTTCATTTCGAAGTGGTAATCTGGCAAACGATTTATTAAAAAGAGGTTTTACAGAAGTTTATATTTTAGAAGGTGGTATTGCAAGCTGGATTGGAGGTGGAAAACCTTTTTATACCAATTTAAAAAGCAAATTAACACTAGCCGAATACAACAAAATAATTACTGACAACAATTACGTTTTGGTGGATATTGGCTCCAAATATTGTGCAACCTGCAAAACAGTAAAACCGATTTTAGAAAACCTAAGGAATCAATATGGGGAAAAGCTAAAAATCATTCAAATTGAATTGGAAGAGAGCCCGCAGGTAATCGCTGATTTAAAAACAGTACACGTTTTCCCTACTTTGATATTGTATAAAGACGGCAAAATTGTTTTCAAAAAAGATGGTTTAAGCGATTTAAAGAATGATGTTGATGTGGCTTTGGCCCAATAAAATTTATAATTCCGCTTATCATAAAAAACATTTCAATGTCAGTTAAAACAAAACAATTTACCCTTCACGAAGACTGGACAGTCGTTCTTTTAGGATTTCTAATAATCGGGATTTCCCTGTTTCTTTTTCTTCCATCAGTACCAGTTTTTAAATGGTCAAATGCAACAGATTTACGAAACGATGTCTTTAGTTTAGAAAACCTGCAAATTCTGTTATTCCAGTTTATCTATTTTATTTTTATAGGTACACTAGGTGCTTTTCTGATTGGAAAACCGGTAAAAGGCTTTTTAATTGTTTTCCCCTTCGTTTATGTATTAACGCTCATTGCCTTACTCATTGCCGGAAATACTTTTGTAAAAGGAATCAACCTGGAAGCCGTTATTTTCAGTCTGATGATTGGCTTGTCAATAGGCAATTTCCTTAAACTTCCTGACTGGTTCCGGGCAGCACTTTCTACAGAAGTTTTTGTAAAAATCGGATTGGTTTTATTGGGAACGAGCGTCATCTTTTCAGATATTCTTAAAGCAGGTTTATTGGGCCTGTTTCAGGCTTTAGTAGTTGTATTATCTGTATGGTATTTTGCCTTCTGGCTGTGCAAAAAACTAAAAGTTGACGATGAACTGACGATGATGATTTCAAGTGCGGTTTCTATCTGTGGCGTTTCAGCCGCCATTGCAACTTCGGGAGCGATCAAAGGAGATTCGAAAAAATTATCTTATGTCATTTCGATGGTATTGGTAACCGCCATTCCAATGATGATTTTCATGCCCATTATTGCCAAATATTTCAACTTTCCGGAAGAAGTGACCGGAGCCTGGCTGGGCGGAAGTATTGATACCTCCGGAGCTGTTGTTGCTTCCGGAACTCTTGTTGGGGAAACCGCTTTAAAAATTAGTACGATTGTAAAATTCTCGCAAAATGTTTTGCTCGGATTAGCGGCTTTTGCCATATCCGTCTATTGGACTTATACCCATAATAAATCTTCAGAAGCTGCTGTATCAAAACCAACCCTGGGAATTATCTGGGAACGTTTTCCAAAGTTTGTTATTGGTTTTATCGCCACTTCTTTGGTCTTTTCTTTTCTGCTGACTCCCGAAACCCGGGATAGTGTAAAAGACAGTTTAAAGAATCTTCAGGGCCTTTGGTTTGCTTTGGCTTTCACCAGTATTGGCTTGGAAACAAACTTTAAAGATTTACTTAGAAATAACAGCAAAAAACCATTATACGCCTTTCTGATAGCTCAGCTATTCAATATTATCATTACGCTATTGATCGCTTTTTTACTTTTCAGTACATAATGCGATTCAAAATTAAATAAAAACAGCATGAAAAAAATAGCAATCACGATCACAATTCTTCTTTCAACAGTAGCTTTCGTTCCTGCACAAAACAAAGCCATTTCAGAAACCTCAAAACCAAATATCATTTTGATTATGGTGGATGATATGGGCTATTCTGATTTAGGAAACTATGGCTCAGAGATAAAAACACCCAACCTTGATAAACTGGCAAAAGAAGGAACAAGGCTGCGTGAATTCTACAACAATTCAATTTGTGCACCAACGAGGGCTTCCCTGATTACAGGTCAGTATCAGCACAAAGCCGGTGTCGGTTTTTTTGATGTGAATTTAGGATTACCGGCTTACCAGGGATATTTAAACAAAGAATCGCTGACATTGGGAGAAGTTTTCCGCTCAGGCGGATATAGTACAATCTTATCCGGAAAATGGCACGTAGGTTCCGAAGATCAGGCGCAATGGCCAAACCAACGAGGTTTTGATAAATTTTACGGGATCCTCAAAGGGGCTTCCAATTATTTTGACACCAAACCTCTGCCTTTCGGAAAAACGCCTTATCCCGTAAAATTGATTCGAAATAATGAAGAACTGCATCCCAAAGACGATTCGTATTATTTTACAGATGAAATTGGAAATAATGCGGTTACTTTTCTCGATGAACAAAACAAAGAAAACAAACCTTTCTTTTTGTATCTGGCTTTTACCGCTCCCCATTGGCCCTTACAGGCAAAACCCGTTGATATTGCAAAATACCGCGGAAAATTTGATGAAGGCTGGGATGTCCTGAGAGAAAAGAGAATTCAGAAATTAAAAGAAAACGGCATTTTACCGGCAGATCAAACCGTGGCTCCAAAAGACCCTGAAGTGCCGGAATGGAATAAATTAACCTACGACGAAAAACAATTCTGGAAAGCAAAAATGGAAGTCTATGCTGCAATGGTCGACAACATGGATCAGAATGTCGGGAAAGTCCTGGAGAAAATAAAAGCACTCAAAAAAGATAAAAATACTTTAATTATTTTTATTTCTGATAACGGGGCACAGGGAGGTTTTAATACTTATAATCCATTAGGAAGAGGCCTGGTCAGAAATGAAGGTCCGGTTGGGACTTCAGGATCATTTGATTATCAGGAACAAAACTGGGCCTATTTATCGAATACACCTTTGCAGCAATATAAAAATAACATGCACGAAGGTGGATTCAGTTCTCCGTTTATTGCCTGGTTTCCATCTAAAATAAAAGCAGGAAGAATTGACAAAGGAACGGGTCACATTATTGACCTTGCCCCTACTTTCTACGAACTGGCCGGAATCGAATATCCAAAAGAATATAATGGTGTGCCCTCAAATCCTTTGGTTGGAAAGAGCTTATTGCCTGTTTTATTTAATGATGTTTCACAGGTTGACAGAGGCGCACCATTATTTTGGGAAAGAGCCGGAAATCGCGCCGTAAGGGATGGCAAATGGAAATTGGTGTCTATTTATCCGTCCTACGAATGGGAACTTTATGATATAGATACCGATCGCGGCGAAACCAAAAATGTAGCGCAGCAAAATCCCGGAATCGTAAATAAACTATCTGCTGAATATTTTGACTGGGCAGATAAAACAGGAGTTGTAGAATACAGCAAATTTAAACTGAAAACTGAGGTGATGCCAGGTGGTGCAGCTCTGAAGAAATAAAAATTAATTTCCGGCAGAATGCCTGAAAAATAAATCCTTTAAATATAAAATCATGGCAGAATTAAAACCACAAAGCTTCTAATCGTTTTGAAGCCGGTACCGGAAACATTGCCCCACTCTATTCGTCTTGGTGCTGCAATAGATAATGTTACCAAAATCGGCAACACAATAATTGTTTTTTTTGATATTTTAAACAATTATAAACAAAAGGCGATTGCATGATGCAATCGCCTTTTTATATAGTAAAGTAAGGTTGAATTAATTTATTATCTAAAATCATTTAGTGATTTTTCTATAATCTCCAGACATTCCTGAATTTGAGATTCCGTCATCACCAAAGGCGGCGCCAATCTGATTTTATTACCATGAGTTGGTTTTGCCAATAATCCGTTATCCCTGAATTTCAGGCAAATTTCCCAGGCCAGATCAGAATCTTCACTACAGTTAATTACGATTGCATTTAGCAGGCCTTTACCACGAACTAACGTAATCAGATCATTTCTTTCTGCAATTTCGTTTAATCCTTTTCTCAGGAGTATACCCAGACGTTCTGCATTTTCTGCTAATTTTTCATCTTTTACCACTTCCAAAGCTGCAATAGCAACCGCAGCTGCAACAGGATTACCACCAAAAGTAGATCCGTGTTGTCCCGGTTTGATTACATTCATGATTTCATTATTGGCTAAAACCGCAGAAACCGGATAAACACCACCGGAAATTGCTTTTCCTAAAATCAGGATATCAGGCTGCACATTTTCGTGATGAACGGCTAATAATTTTCCTGTACGGGCAATTCCGGTCTGTACTTCATCTGCGATAAATAACACATTATGTTTTTCACAAAGCGCTTTTGCTTTCGCTAAATATCCTTCAGAAGGAACATAGACTCCGGCTTCGCCCTGAATTGGCTCTACCAGAAAACCGGCAATATTTTTGGATGCTTCCAAAGCTTTTTCAAGAGCTTCCAAATTATCATATTCAATTTTTATAAATCCGTCTGTAAAAGGACCGAAGTTTTTACGGGCACTTTCATCATTCGAAAATGAAATAATTGTGGTAGTTCTTCCATGAAAATTATTCTCACAAACAATAATCTGCGCTTGGTTTTCGTGAATTCCTTTTACCTCATAAGCCCATTTTCTACATAGTTTTAAAGCAGTTTCGACCGCTTCTGCACCAGTATTCATTGGTAATACTTTATCAAAACCAAAATAATTAGTGATGAATTCTTCGTAATTTCCTAATTTATCGTTGTAAAAAGCTCTTGAAGTCAAAGTCAGTTTTTGCGCCTGATCCATCATTGCTTTCACAATAACCGGATGACAATGTCCTTGATTTACAGCCGAGTAAGCAGATAAAAAGTCATAATATTTTTTACCATCAACATCCCACACATATACACCTTCTCCTCTTTCTAAAACTACCGGAAGCGGATGGTAATTGTGAGCTCCGTATTTATTCTCTTTTTCTATCAAAACTTCTGATTTTGATGAAAGTACTTCTTGTTGATGTCCCATGTTATTTTCTTTTTAATGAAACAAAAATATAAAAATTATTTATTTACAAGCACTAAACAACTATTTTTAACTAAATTACACCTAATAAAAATCAAATTAATTATTTACGCGTAAATAAAAGTCAATTTTAAATATTAATACAATCTACAAATCAGACTTATTTTTATCTTTACATCAATTAAACCGTAAAAATAGCAGCATGGATATTTTAGATGAATTTGACATCAACATTATAAAAGAGTTAGAAAAAGACGGAAGAATAGCTTTTTCGACGATTGCTACTAATTTAAAAATTTCAAATACAATGGTGCACCAGCGCATCAGTCGTTTATTTGAACAAGGTATCATTACTGGTATCAAACCAATTTTAGACGAAAAAAAAATTGGGTATGACTGGGCTTCTTTCACAGGAATAACACTCAACAAAGATTCGGATTCCGAAAGAATTATTCAGGCTTTAAAAGAAATTCCGGAGATTACAGAGTGCTATTTTGTAACCGGATCGTTTACGTTATACCTGAAAATTACGGCCAAAAACCACGAACACATGCGTAAAATATTATATGAAAAAATTGATAATATCCCCGGAATTGCAAAAACAGACTCCATGGTAGAACTGGGCTGTGCTTTTAAACGAAATATAAGCTTATAAAATACTAATTATTAAATAATTAATTGAATAAATTATAGACATGCAAACCTCGGAAGAAATCTCTTTTGAGGTTTTTTTGTAACATAATATTTCTGATATTTGTTAAAAATTGTAAAACTATGAAAAATTCAGCCTTATTTCTCTTTGCTGCGATATTGTTTTCTAACACTATAAATGCACAACTAAAACCTGTAAAATATACTGACGGAAGTCAGGCATTAAATGGTCTGTTTATAAAATCTGCTAAAAAAAGCAGTAACAATCCCGGCATTCTCCTTTTACCAGCCTGGCTTGGAATTGATAATGCCTCAAAAGGAATTGCAGAAAACTTATCAAAATTAGGATATCATGTTTTCATCGCTGATATTTATGGTGAAGGAAATTATCCAAAAAACACTTCAGAGGCAGGAAAACAGGCCGGTCATTTCAAAACCAACTTTGCCGAGTACCAAAAAAGAATCAATTTAGCTTTACAGGAATTAATCAAATCCGGTGCAAATGCGGATAATATTGTGGCTATCGGATATTGTTTTGGAGGAACGGGAGTTCTTGAAGCTGCACGTGGCCATCTGAATGTAAAGGGAGTAGCCTCTTTTCATGGAGGATTAGGTAAAGATGCAGCAAGACCAGTTGAGCCAATTACAACTAAAGTTTTGGTTTGCCATGGTGCCGATGATCCTTATGAATCAAAAGAAGAAATAACTGCTTTTCAGCAGGAAATGCGTGATTCAAAAGCAGACTGGCAAATGATTTACTATGCCAATTCTGTGCACTCTTTTACCAATCCTGAAGCCGGAAACGACAATTCGAAAGGTGCAGCTTATAACGCTGTAGCTGCCAAAAGAGCCTTCGAACATTTACAGCTTTTTCTGAATGAAGTATTAAAAAAATAAAAATCAACTAACCAAAACCAAATTAACCAAAATTACCAATGTCAAAAAGTGCTATCAGAAAAGATAAAACCTGCCTGAATTGCAGGCATGTTGTTGAGCAAAAATTCTGTCCGAATTGTGGACAGGAAAATTCAGATACCCGAAAAACATTTCACCATTTATTTGTTCATTTTTTTGAAGATTTAACACACTATGAAAATGCTTTCTGGAAAACGATCAAAAATCTGCTTTTTAAGCCTTCAACACTGACGAAAGAATATCTTTCGGGAAAAAGGCTATCCTATTTAGCACCGGTCCGTTTGTATATTTTTATCAGTTTTGTGACTTTTCTTTTAATAGCGTTATTCCCCAGCAAAGTAACTGAAGGGCTTAATAAAAGTGAAAAAGAATTGGATACCGCTGAAATAATAAGTCAGGCCAATAAGAACTCTAAAATGAAAATTTCCAGTAAATTTTTTGACCTTAAATCTATGAAAGAAATAGATTCGATTCAGAAATATGGAAAAGAAGACGAGAAGCTTTCCGATTTTCAATACTGGGCTTATGATAAAGTAGTTCACGTTACCGAGCATAACACTAAAAAGGAAATCATTGAGAAATTTATTGAGTCCTTTTTTCATAACATTCCAAAAATATTGTTTGTCATAATGCCGTTTTTTGCTTTCTTTTTATGGATTTTTCACAATAAAAAGAAATGGTACTACTTTGACCACGGGATTTTTACACTGCATTATTTTTCGTTCCTGCTTTTAATCTTTTTGATTTTATTTATCATAAACAGGACAATTGGTTTATTTGCGCCTTTAAGCTTTATATCCGATATAATAACATTTGTTGGAATTATCTGGATGTGTTATTATTTTTACCCGGCACACCACCGTTTTTATGGAGAAACCAGGATTATTTCATTTGTTAAAAGTGTATTCTTATTTGTTATAAACTCCCTTTTTATCCTATTTTTACTTATTCTTTATGTTTTTTACACATTCATCAATTTACACTAAAACCAAAAATGAAAAAAATTGTAATCTTATTATTAATTGCTTCTGCATTTTCATGTAAAAATCTGCAGTCAGTTGCCTCTAAAGACAATTCAGATCCAACTAAATACATGAAAGTCATCACCGAAAAGGATCTAAAAAAAATGCTGTATGTTGTTGCTTCAGATGAAATGGAAGGTCGCGAAACTGGCTCAAAAGGGCAGAAAAAAGCAGGACTTTACATGATTGAACAATACAAAAACAATGGTGTATCATTTCCAAAAGGAGCAAAAGATTACTATCAGCCGATTCCGGCAGCATTCCTGAATGCCAGACGCAATGAAAACTTACCGGATTCTGAGAATATCTGGGCTTACATAGAAGGCTCTGAAAAACCGGATGAGATATTAGTAATTTCAGCGCATTACGATCACGTTGGAATTAAAAACGGAGATGTTTACAATGGTGCCGATGATGATGGTTCGGGAACTGTAGCGGTTATGGAAATAGCTAAAGCATTCGCAAAAGCAAAAAAAGACGGACACGGACCAAAACGTTCTATTTTATTCCTTCACGTTACTGGAGAAGAACATGGTTTACACGGTTCCCGTTATTATTCTGAAAACCCGTTATTCCCAATTGCAAATACGATCACTGATATCAATATTGATATGATAGGCCGCCGCGATGTAGAACATGCAAAATCTAACAATTATGTTTATGTAATTGGAGCCGACCGTTTATCGACAGATTTGCATAATGCAGTTGTAAGCCAAAACGAAAAATACACCAAAGTAGACTTAGATTTCAAGTTTAATGACCCAAAAGATCCAAATCATTTTTATGAGCGTTCTGACCATTATAACTTTGCAAAATTTGGTATTCCAGCTGTTTTCTTCTTCAACGGAGTTCACGAAGATTACCACGGAAAAGGTGACGAGCCTCAAAAAATCGAATACGACGCTTTAACAAAAAGAGCCCAATTGGCATTTGTTGTAGCTTGGGATTTAGCAAATAGAGAGAATAGACCTGTGGTTGATAAACCTATTAAATAGAGAGGGACAAAGGTTCAAAGTGGCAAAGTTTCTGAGGCTTTTTTTAAGTTCTAAGTACAGAAAACAAAAAAGGGATGAGTTAGACTCATCCCTTTTTTATTATATTATAAATTCCAAAAGAAAACCTTAGTAACTAGAGGCAGCTTATCAGCTTAAAAAAACCTCTGAACCTTAGCACCTCAAAACCTTCTCCTTAGTCATTCATAGAAATCAAAAACTCCTCATTATTTCTGGTTTTCTTAAAGCGTTCGTTTACAAAATCCATAGATTCCACCGGATTCATATCTGATAAGTATTTACGCATAATCCACATTCTTTGCAGTGTTTTTTCGTCTAATAACAAATCATCACGTCGTGTACTGGAAGAGGTTAAATCGATAGCCGGGAAGATACGTTTGTTAGCAATCTTACGATCCAATTGTAACTCCATGTTACCGGTTCCTTTAAATTCTTCAAAGATAACTTCGTCCATTTTAGAACCTGTTTCTGTCAAAGCCGTTGCGATGATACTTAGAGAACCTCCGTTTTCTACATTTCTGGCAGCTCCAAAGAAACGTTTTGGTTTTTGTAATGCATTTGCATCTACACCACCACTTAAAACTTTTCCGGATGCAGGCTGAACTGTATTATACGCTCTTGCCAAACGCGTAATGGAGTCTAATAAAATAACAACATCATGTCCGCATTCTACTAAACGTTTTGCTTTTTCAAGAACGATATTTGCAATTTTCACGTGTTCCTGCGGCTCTCTGTCGAAAGTTGAAGCGATAACTTCTCCACGAACACTGCGCTGCATATCTGTAACCTCCTCAGGGCGCTCATCAATTAGAAGAACGATAAGATATACTTCAGGATGATTGGCAGCAATTGCATTAGCTATATCCTTCAATAGCATTGTTTTACCGGTTTTCGGTTGTGCGACTATCATACCACGCTGCCCTTTTCCAATAGGAGAAAACAAATCGATAATACGGGTTGAAACAGAACTGCCTTTTTCGGCCAATTTGAATTTTTCAGAAGGAAAAACCGGGGTTAAGTGTTCGAAAGAAACCCTGTCGCGAACTACTTGCGGATCGTGTCCGTTAATTTTAAGTACACGGACTAAAGGAAAAAATTTCTCGCCTTCTTTTGGAGGACGAACTACTCCTTTTACAGTATCACCAGTCTTTAAACCAAATAATCTGATTTGTGAAGTTGATAAATAAATATCATCCGGAGAGGCTAAATAATTATAATCTGATGAACGTAAGAATCCGTATCCGTCAGGCATCATTTCAAGAACACCTTCACTTTCTATAATCCCGTCAAATTCAAAGTCTGAATCCCTGAAATTATTTTTTTTATTTTTATGATTTGGATTTTGATTACCGTTATTTGCGTTTCCATTCCCGTTTGCATTTGGATTCTGATTCGGGTTTTGATTTGGATTCTGGTTCGGATTTTGGTTTTTAATCTGATTCGGATTTATCTTTTTTACGGGAGCAGGAGTTTCCGCTTTTTCAGTTGCTGGTACCGGAGTATCAACAGTTTCCTGAGCTTCCTGAACTTCATCAGTAAGAACTTCTTTTGTTGTTTCTTTTTCTTTTTGCTGAGCGACTTTTTTCTCGTAAGCTGATTTATTAAACTTTACGATTTTTGGTCCTTTTTTCTCTACTATCTTTTTTTCAGTCGCTTCTGCTACCTTTGTTTCTGTCGCTTCAGCTTCTTTTGGAGCTTCGTTTAAAACCTCAGGAGTTTCAGTTTTCACAGGAACTTCCTCCGCTCTGTCAAATTCCAAAACCGGGGCATTTTTGCTGATGGCGGCTTTCTTTACAGGAACAATCCTTGCTCTTTTTGGCTTATCATCAGCTATTTCCGCATCAGCCACAGCTTTAACCGGCGGCGCTACTGTCGTTTCTTGATGTGCTAAAATCTGACTGATTAAAGTCTCTTTTTTAACGCCATTAAACTTTATAGTTTTAGCTAACTTAGCTATTTCTTGAAGCTCAGAAAGCTTCATTTCTTTTAATGCAGAAATATCAAACATGAATGTTCTATGAATTTAATTATTTTAACGGAAATACTGTAAAAGAATAGGTAGATACTTTATTTCGAATTGCCCGCAGTATGAAGTGCTTACGGTATTATAATGCAATAATACGAATAAAATTTTATCATACAATAGTATTTATAAAAAAGAAAATATATTTTTGTAAAACAATTTTAGACCATGATACAACGAATTCAGACTGTATATTTAATCCTTACCTTCATCGTGACGGGGGTATTATTGTTTTTTATCCCGCTTTGGACATTAAACAACGGAAAAGCATATTATTTTATGCAGGACCAGGTGTACACGATTTTATCAGGTCTGAGTACAATGCTTACCGTTATCAGCATTATTTCATATAAGAAAAGACAAAACCAGTTTGTGATGGGCAGACTGAATATAATATTGAACTTAATTTTATTAGGATTATTTGTATATCGATCACTAAATCTATCTGGAGAGACACTTGCTGTTTCAGAGAAAGGTATTGGGATGTTTCTACCGATTGTTGCTATCGTGTTATTAGTTTTAGCTAATAAGGCCATCAAAAAGGACGAAGATCTCGTAAAATCTGTTGATCGTTTGAGGTAAACCTATAAACTTAATTTATTTGTGCGAGAAAACCCGGATTTAACAATCCGGGTTTTTTTGTGCTCTAAATCTAAAGTTATCAAACAGATTAACTGTAAAAAGTTTATTTTGTAAGTTATTATTTATAAATTAGCCTTCTGATATTCAAAAAGAATAATGAAGGAGAAAATTAGAATACACTTAGCTGATGATCATCAGATACTTATTGACGGACTTGCAAATTTATTATACACTGTCAGTGCCTTTGAAGTTGTTGGTTACTCCCTTGACGGAAGTACTATTTATGACGACGTCGTAAAAAATAAAACTGATATTTTAATACTGGATATAAGCATGCCGAATAAGGATGGAATTGAAGTATTGAAAGAATTCGGTCAAAAGCAATTTCCCTGTAAAGTCATTATACTTTCGAGTTATGAGGATTTGAAAATCATAAAAAAGGTAATGAACCTTGGTGCAAAAGGCTACCTAACCAAAAAATGTGCAGGCGAAAATATTATTGAAGCCATTCATGCGGTGAACCGTAATGAAGAATATTTTGACGATTATGTAAGAAAAAAAATCTTTGCCAGCTTCACTCAGAACAACCCAAAATTAAATAAAAATTCCTTTGTCGAAAACCAAATACTGACTATAAGGGAACTTGAAGTCCTTACCCTGATATCTCTTGAATACAGTGGAAAAGAAATTAGCGAACAGCTCTTTATAAGCCTGAACACCGTAGAAACCCATCGGAAAAATATCATGAGAAAATTAAAAACGAAAAATGTAATTGGTCTCATAAAATATGCTTTAAAAAACAATTTGATAAACCCATAATTACCGCAGTAGTATATGTTAATTTTAAGAAACATTCCAATACTTATTCTTTTTTCAGTCCTTACTGTCAATGTCGCGTTTTGCCAGCAAAATACAGCTTAGAAAAAAACTGAAACTAGTACAAATGCAATAAAAAAAGAACAGCTTCAACTTATTAAAACCGACAATAAAAAGATTGTCAGTTTGGTCGTTATCCTTATTATAATGCTCCTAATCCTGTCTTATTTCTATTACCGCAATAATGAATTAAAAAGAAAAAACAAACAGAAAGACATCAAACAGAAAATACAGCTTAACATTATTAATTCCGGTATTGACGGACAGGAAAATGAACGAAAAAAAAATAGCACTGTTTTTACATGACAACATCAATTCGCTGCTCTCTTCCGTTGGTTTACATCTGAATGCATTTTCAGCTCAGAATAATATTCAGTCTGAGGAAATTTTTAAAGCCAAAGCTATTTTAGAAGAAGCACACGATCGGTTACGGGATATGTCACATGAACTAATTCCTGCCTTGTTGGTTCGTTTTGGATTGTTGTATGCCCTGGAGGATTTATGCGAGAAGAATACAAATCCAAATCTGCATTTCCATTTTTTAAGTTCAATTTCAACTGAAAAAAGATATACTGAAAAATTCGAAATGAAGATTTATTTTATTGTATCTGAACTCTTCAATAACATTATAAAACATAGCGGAGCCACAAAGGCCCAAATTTCATTACGTGAAAATGAAAACTGGTTAATCCTTATTATTCATGATAATGGAAAAGGTTTTAATACCGAAAAACTGAATGAAAATGAAGGTTTTGGCCTAAACAGAATCAGAGCCCGGGTTAAGAAATTAAAAGGCAGTATCACTATTATTTCCAAAACAGAAGGTAATACAGGTACTTCTTTAAAAATAAAAGTTCCAGTTACGTAAAAGTTCATTTTTTACCAATTTCAATAATCTCCAAATCTTTTATTTTATCATCGTCAATAACAAATCGCAACATAGTCCGCATTTGATGGAAGCCGCTTTTTCCGCATGCTCCCGGATTCATGTGCAACAAATTATTCTTTTTATCAAACATCACTTTTAAAATATGAGAGTGTCCGCAGATGAACAATTTTGGAGGGTTTGCTGTCATTTCTTCTCTAATTGCCGGATTGTATTTTCCGGGATAACCGCCAATATGCGTAATCCAAACATCAACATTCTCACACATAAACCTATTGTTTAAAGGAAATTCTAATCTTGCTTTTGCATCATCAATATTACCATAAACACAACGTAACGGCTTCAGTTTTTTTATCGTATCCGTAACATTCAGATCACCAATATCTCCGGCATGCCAAACTTCATCGGCCTGCGCCACGTATTTTAAAATAACATCATCAATATGGCTGTGGGTATCGGAAAGGAGGAGTATTTTTTTCAATTTGAATAAGGTGCAAAGGTTTTTTTTAAGGTACAAAGGTACAAAGGTTTTTTGGGTGGAGACACACAGCTGTGCATCTAACACATTTAAATTCAAAAAATAATAAATTCAAAATAAAGGCACAGTAGTAAATTTTTACTTTACTTCATCATCACAATTTTAGACGCACTCCTGTGCGTCCCTACTGTCCAATTAAAATCTTAGCATCACAGAACCTTAGTATCTCAGCAACTTTAAAAAAACCTTTGTACCTTTGCACCTTTGTTACTTTGAACTTTTACCAGAACACTCTGTGAGATATTTTATTCAATTCGCCTATAACGGAACACATTACCACGGCTGGCAGATTCAGCCTAACGCCTCCTCTGTGCAGGAAACATTAAACAAAGCGCTTTCGGTTTTGTTAAATTCCTCGATAAATGTTATGGGAGCCGGTCGAACGGATACTGGTGTCCATGCTCAGGAAATGTACGGTCATTTTGATTTTGATAGTCCGTTTGATATTTCGGTTTTAGTCCATAAACTCAACTCCTATTTACCAAAAGACATTGCCATTTTTGATCTTATTCCTGTTCATAATGATGCGCACTGTCGATTTGATGCGACTAAGAGAACGTATGAATATCACATCAACACTGTTAAAAATCCGTTTCTGGAGGAATTGAGTTGGTCTTTTAATCAAAAATTAGACGTAGTTTTGATGAATGAAGCCGCGAAAATCCTACTGAATCACACCGATTTTCAGTGTTTTTCGAAAGTTAACACAGACGTAAACACTTTTGACTGTACCGTTTTTGAGGCGTATTGGAAAAATGAAAATAACAAACTTGTTTTTACGATTTCGGCGAATCGTTTTCTGAGAAATATGGTTCGGTCGATTGTGGGCACACTTATTAATATTGGTTTACATAAAATTACATTAGCCGATTTTGAAAAGATTATTGCCAGTAAAAGCAGAGAAAAAGCCGGATTTTCAGTCCCGGCACACGGATTATATTTAACCGGTATAACTTACGATTATATCACGAAATAGCCCTGATTGAAGTGAAAAGCTTTTTGGAGAAAAATGTAGTTTTTGTGTTTTAATGAAGCGACCGGCGGAAGCTTTATAAAAACAATACAAAAACATATTTTTGAGAAAAACTTGAAACGAAAAGCAGGAAATAGCTCCTAAAATAAATGAAAGCAAAAGCATTTGATACCCGTTTATTCAAACGAATTCTAAAATATACCAAACCTTACAAAGGGCGCTATTATGGCGTTATTATCTTTGCCGTTTCACTGTCCGTTTTTGCGGCACTCCGTCCCTATTTGCTAAAACAAACGGTCGACGGCTATATCAAAACCCATGACCAGCATGGTTTACTGATGTACATTATATTGATGGGGGTTGTTCTTTTGATGGAGGTTTTCTCTCAGTTTTATTTTGTGTATTGGGCGAACTGGCTCGGACAGGATATTGTAAAAGATATCCGCACCAAACTTTTCAAACATATATTAAGCTTCAGGATGAAATATTTTGATTTGGTTCCGGTAGGTCAATTGGTCACCAGATCCGTTTCTGACATTGAATCGATTGCGCGTATTTTCAGTCAGGGATTGTTTATGATCATCAGTGACCTGATGAAAATGCTGGTGGTTCTGATTTTTATGTTTTACATGAACTGGAAACTTACCTGGATTGTGGTGGTTGCCATGCCGATTCTGGTTGTGATTACGAGAATTTTCCAACGTAAAATGCAGGTCGCTTTTGAAGAAGTCCGTACGCAGATCTCCAATATGAACTCGTTTGTTCAGGAACGTGTGACGGGAATGAAGATTGTACAGCTTTTTAACCGTGAGATAATCGAAGCCGAAAAATTTAAAGAAATCAATAACAAGCACAAAGTTGCCTGGATAAAAACGATTCTTTATAACTCGATATTTTTCCCGATTGCCGATATTATTTCATCCATTACTTTAGGACTGGTTGTAGTTTATGGCGGATTCCGTATTTTGAACGGGGACCATTTTACCACTTTTGGGGATTTATTTTCGTATACCATGTTTATTGGTATGCTGTTTAATCCGTTGCGTCAGATTGCGGATAAGTTTAACGAGATGCAATTAGGAATGATTGCTGCCAATCGTGTTTTTGATATTATTG
>JBDTNT010000069.1:0-6929 GCA_039933615.1 Flavobacterium sp.
GATGTTTTTCGCAAGTAAGTACGTGTCCTACAACAACTCCTTCTAAACCGCCTTTTATTGATTCGTATTTCTCAACAACTTCAACTTCCAGACCTAAATCTGTCAGTAATTCTGAAGTTTGCTCAGAGGTCCAGTCTGTTTTAACGAATTGTTTTAACCAGTTGTAAGATATTTTCATGTTAACTTTTTTGTTCTTGAATAAGAATACAAATATAGGGATTGGTTGTGGTAGTAAGAAAGAATTTATTTGAATTTTTATAACTGTTTTTCTTTCTATACGAAAAGCTTTATATTCAACATTATGCATTTTATATGGTATTATTTTGTCAATAGAATATTAAAATTAAGTTATAAAAGAGAATGTGTAATTTTTGTGCTATAAGATGAATGAATTGTGCTATTCTGTATAGAATTATGAAGGTAAATTTGAAATGAATCCAAAAAATAATTTTATGAGTACTCTAGCAAAAAGACCTGATTTTAAGGCAAAGTATGATAATTACATCGGTGGAAAATTTACAGCACCTGTTAAAGGCGAATATTTTGATGTTGTTTCACCAATTGACGGGAAAGTTTTTACAAAAGCGGCTCATTCCGGCAAAGAAGATATAGAAATGGCTGTCGATGCGGCACATGAAGCTTTCAAAACCTGGGGAAAAACTTCTGTAACTGAAAGAAGTAATTTATTGAATAAAATTGCTCAGGTTATAGAGGATAACCTTGAATATATTGCTACAGTAGAAACAATAGATAACGGAAAAGCAATCAGGGAAACGCTTGCGGCAGATATTCCGCTGGCAATTGACCATTTCAGATATTTTGCAGGTGTAATCCGTGCCGAAGAAAGTTCGATAGCAGAATTAGACTCCCTGACGGTTTCGATCGCACTGAGCGAACCATTAGGAGTTGTAGCTCAGATTATTCCCTGGAATTTCCCTATTTTAATGGCAGTCTGGAAAATCGCTCCGGCATTGGCAGCAGGAAATACAATCGTTCTGAAGCCGGCAGAAAGTACACCAATTTCGATTTTGGTTTTAATGGAACTTATCGGGGACCTTCTTCCTCCGGGAGTTTTAAATATTGTAAATGGTTTTGGTGCTGAACTGGGACGTGCTTTGGTTACCAATAAAAAAGTTGCAAAAGCGGCCTTTACAGGTTCTACAACTACGGGACGTTTAGTCATGCAATATGCTACAGAAAATATTATTCCGGTTACACTGGAACTTGGAGGGAAATCGCCTAATATTTTCTTCCCATCCGTAGCGGATCATGATGATGATTTCTTTGATAAAGCTGTTGAAGGTGCTGTTTTATTCGCCTTAAATCAAGGTGAAATTTGTACTTGTCCATCCAGATTACTGGTTCATGAAGATATATACGATAAGTTCATTGCAAAAGTGATCGAAAGAACCGAAGCGATCGTGATGGGAAATCCGTTGGATAAAACCACTATGATGGGCGCACAGACTTCTATTGTACAGAAGGAAAAAATCATGTCTTACATCAAATTAGGGAAAGAAGAAGGTGCAGAATTACTGACCGGTGGTGATGAAAATAAATTAGGCGGAGATCTTGAAGGCGGTTATTATATCAAACCTACCTTGTTTAAAGGACATAATAAAATGCGAATCTTTCAGGAAGAAATTTTTGGTCCTGTGCTGGCCGTTACGACTTTTAAAACAACCGAAGAAGCTATTGAAATTGCAAATGATACGATGTATGGTTTGGGAGCAGGAGTGTGGACACGTGATGCACACGAAATTTATCAGGTTCCAAGAGCAATTCAATCGGGTCGTGTCTGGATAAATCAATATCATTCTTATCCGGCAGGTGCACCATTTGGAGGGTACAAACAATCAGGGATTGGTCGTGAAAACCATAAAATGATGCTGAGCCAATACCGTCAGACAAAAAATATGCTGATTTCTTACGATAAAAAGAAATTAGGTTTCTTCTAAAAAGAATTTATAATTACAAAAAGGAGCAGGCCTGTTTATTTGGGTTTGTTCCTTTTTTAAAATAACCGATTATGATAAAAAGAATTGACGCTACACAAAAAGCCATAGACCTCATTAATGTTTTAAAGGAAAAGCATGGAGATTTAATGTTCTATCAGGCAGGAGGATGCTGTGAAGGTACACAGCCCCAATGTTTTGAAAAAGGCGGATATTACCAGAGAATGGGCGATGTCTGCATCGGCACAATAGAAGATACCGAATTTTGGGTAGATAATGATTTGTTTAAATATTGGAAACATGCCCATTTTACCTTAACCGTAATTGATGCTTTTGGTGTAGGAGGATTTTCTCTGGAAACGCCATTAAAAAAGACATTTCAAATCGAATATAGGATTTTTACGGAAGAAGAAGAGAAGGATTTGGAACCGGTTAGTGTTATGGAGTAAGAAGTTTCAAAGGTTAAAAAGGAACATAGACGCAAAGATTTTAATTTTAAAGGTTCTGAGTTATTATGAGAATCTTTGTTCCTTTGTAACTCTGCAACTTTGAACCTTTAATTCACATACAACAACTGATATTGCTTAGGAGTAATTCCTTCGTGTTTCTTAAACAGCCGGATAAAATAATTCGCATCTTCAAATCCGGATAAGTAGCACACTTCGTTAATTTGCAGGGATGGAT
Source organism: Flavobacterium sp. (assembly GCA_039933615.1). Classification (GTDB taxonomy): domain Bacteria; phylum Bacteroidota; class Bacteroidia; order Flavobacteriales; family Flavobacteriaceae; genus Flavobacterium. The sequence continues at coordinate 2,640 of JBDTNT010000069.1, forward strand.
TCTTCAATAGCTTTTTGGCACATTTTATTTTTTCATTCAACACATATTCTATCGGGCTCATTCCTAATTCTCTTTTAAAGAAACGATAGAAAGAAGCTGTACTCATAGAAGCTTTGTCACTTAAAATCTTCAGGTTTATGGTTTCCTTTAAGTTTAGTTTTATAAAATCGGTTACCTCATTTATAGGGTTATTAGAATCGATTGATAAGCCATCATCTATAGATTTTACGGTCTGGCTCTGAATAATCCGGATTAATAATTCCTGTAAAGTCAAATCTGCGATAACGTCTTTGGTGATTGAGGTCCCCATGCATTCTTTTATTAATTTATTGATGGTTGTTGCCAGGTCAATGTTATTGTAAAAGAAGTAATTCTGATAATTTAACTGCCAGGAAATATCTTTTCCTTCTTTGGGATAACGTTCATTCAGGAAGTTTAAAGTATCAGTGATTTTAGATTGTTCAATAGCCAATGCGAGACATTGAGTGGGATTTTTTCTGGAAGCTTCCGGAAAATCGATTTTCATTTCAACATTCGACGGAACAACGACGGTTTCTCCGGGCAAATAATCAAACCCGGCTTCATCAAAAAGGTGCATTACTTTTTTTCCCCGCAGCATGCTGGTTACGACCAAATCATTAAATTTTAAGGGAACTGAATTCGAAGATTCATAAGTCTCAAAAAGATTTAATTCGCAATGGTTTAAGGTATAAACGGTCCTGTTTTCAACCAGTGTTTTCAACGATTTTTCTTTTGATAATTGTGGAGGGCTTACTAAAAAACGCTGATTGTTCATTGCTGTTAAATTTTAAGGGGAAAGCCTAAATTTAAGCAAAAAATGGATAGGAAAGATAGATTTAACGTTTCATTAAATCAACTCTTCAACGTGTTTTTTAATGTTTTCAGATATTTTTTTAATGGGTAAATCGTTTTCATCATCGCCAAACGGATCTTCGATTTCTTCAGCAATTAATTCTAAACTGGCTAAAACATAAAAGATAAAAACAACAACCGGAGCGACATAATATCCCAGACTTAAAGAATAACCAAAAGGCAGTGTCATAATATAAAAGAAAATGAATTTTTTAATGAATGCACTGTAAGAGTAGGGAATAGGGGTGTTTTTGATTCTTTCGCAGGCACCGCAAATATCGGTAAAAGCAACCAGTTCCGCATTTAAAATGATAAGCTGGTCTCCCGTTATTTTTTTAGCCTCATACAAGTCGTTAATTTTATGGGACATCATCCGTTTTACCTGATTCGGTTTGTGTTTATGATGATCTAATTCTAAATCTACATCATCAAAAAGCTGTTTTGCAGTTTCAGAATTATTTAAATGTTTGTATAGAATAGAAGCGTAGGCGGGAATAAATTTCCTGAAAAATTTACGGTCATTTTCGTCTTTTAGCATGCTCGAAAGCTTTATGGCAAAATTACGGCTGTTGTTGACTAAGGCACCCCATAATTTTCGGGCTTCCCACCAGCGATCGTAAGCAGTATTGGTCCTGAAAACTAGTAATAAAGAGATCACAAAACCTAATATTCCGTGCATTACAGGAATATTTTTGATGTAATGATTTTCATCGATTCCTAAATAAACCACTTCTAAATATCCTACAGTTGCCGAGTAAATTCCAATAGCAAGCATAACCGGGAAAAGTTGTCTTACCGTGTCTGATTTGTGGAAATGGAAAATAAAAGAAAACCAGTCTTTAGTATTGTACGAAATCATTTAAGTATGTTTTGAAACAAAATTAACTTAAAAATTAATATTTCCCGCCAATTCTTTTAATGCAATTTCAGATAATTTTGCCTCATATTGCGCATTACTGTAACGTACCTTTGCATTTACATAATTCAGCTGGGCAGTTCTGAAATCTATAGTAGTGATGGTTCCAATTTTGAATTTATCTAAAGTGATTTCTAAATTTTGTTTGGCAATCGCTTCATTATCTTCTTCGAGGTCAATTAATTCTAAATTCGTTAAATAGGTTTGAAAAGCAGTACTTAACTGTGAATTTAAAACCATATTTTGCTGTTCGATAGCAATTTGGGAATTCTCAATCTGCAGTTTTGCGACTTTTTCATTCCGGTGCTGATTAAAACCGTCAAAAATGTTTAAAGTAGCATTGAAACCGTAGTTTAATCCTTTTGAGGAAGTTGAACTCGTAAAACCTAAACTTGATTCACTTTCGGCAAAATTATAACCAGAAGTCAGCCTTACAACAGGATAACGATCTGCTTTGACTTGTTTTAACTGCAATTCAGCTACGCGTTTGTTTATGATTTGTGTTTCCAAAGCCGGATTTTGCTTTTGTGCTAAATCCATTAAATCTGCCAGAACTAATTTATTGTCAACCGTTACCTTATCATTTACTTTAAAATCAATCTTCGCGTCACGCGCCAAATACTGATTCAGTAAGATTTTAGCGTTGGCGTACGATTCTTTTTGTCTTAATAAAGCAACCTGATCGGAATTTAAATCAACCTGAGCGTTTAAAACCTCTAATTTTGAAGCTTTTCCGATACTGAAACGGTTTTTAGCCAGCGTTAATCTCTGATTTGAAATTACAATCGTAGTGTCTAACGCAGACAGTTGCTGTTGCAGTTGAACCAAATCATAATAAGCAGAATTGACCTGACCAATTTTAGCCAGAATGGTTCTTTTTAACTCAGAATCGCCTAATTTTTGAAGTTCTTTTAACTGATCATGTCTGGCAAACATTTTCATTCCGTCAAAAATAGTCCAGCCAATACTTACTCCGTAATTTAAACTGTTGTTTTTGGCATTGTCTAAAGATGTAGAAGTTCCGTCCTGACGGGTTTGATCCGAATTTTGAATGCTGTTATTATCAGTTACAGAAGCAGTTGCGACAGGCAGCATTCCGGCGTTTCCAACGGTTACGTTGGTCTCGCTTATTTTTGAATTGTTTTTGGCAATCTTGATTTCAAAATTATTCTCAAGAGCTATTTTCATAGCATCTTCAATAGTTAAAACTTCCTGTGCCTGAATTTTTGACAGGCAGAAGAAGCATAAAAGGATACTACTGAATAAAATTTTAGTATTCATATTTGTTTTTCTTTTATCAGGAATTCAATAATTAGAATCGGTGAATTCCTGACGAATAAATTATTTACTTTCTCTTTCGTATTCTTCAATATGATCGAATTCCGGATAATGTTTCCTTGCTTTAGACCACATCAGATAAATAGCGGGAATTACAAAAAGTGTTAAAGCCAGAGAGAAAATAGTTCCTCCCACAATAACAACTCCCATTCCGATTCTGCTGGTAGATGCGGCTCCAAGTGACATTGCAATTGGTAAAGCTCCTAAGGCAATAGCTAAGCTGGTCATCAGAATCGGACGCAAACGCGCTTCCGAAGCTTCTAAAATAGCTTCCATTTTTGGTTTTCCCTGTTCTCTTAGCTGATTCGCAAATTCAACGATCAGAATACCATTTTTGGTTACTAATCCGATAAGCATTACAGTTCCAATCTGGCTGAAAATATTCCAGGTCTGATTGAATAACCATAAGGAGAACAAAGCTCCGGCAACGGCCATTGGTACGGTTAAAATAATAATGAACGGGTCTATAAAACTTTCAAACTGAGCTGCAAGAATTAAAAATATCAATAACAAAGCCAATCCGAATGCAAAAGAAGTATTGGAACTGCTTTCCACAAAATCCCGTGATTCACCACTTAAATCTGTTGTAAAACTTTCGTCTAGAACTTTGGCTTTAATCTGATTCATAGCTTCGATGCCGTCGCTGATACTTTTGCCCGGTGCTAAACCTGCAGAAACAGTTGCCGACATATAGCGGTTGTTGTGGTACAATTGCGGAGGATTACTTTGCTCTTCAATATTCACAACGTTATCCATTTGGATTAATTCCCCATTTTTATTTTTGACAAACATAGAAGTCAAATCCAAAGGTTTAGAGCGATCCTTCTGATCAAATTGCCCAATTACCTGATATTGTTTTCCATTTTTAATGAAATAGCCAAAACGCTGGCCACTTAATGAAAGCTGTAAAGTCTGGGCAATATCAATAATTGAAATTCCTAAACTTTCGGCTTTTGCACGATCGATACTAACGTTGATTTCCGGTTTATTAAATTTCAGATTCACATCGGTAACCGAGAAAACATCGCTTTTACCCACTTCATCCATAAATTGCGGAATTTTTTCCCTTAATTTTTCAAAAGTAGGAGCCTGGATAATGTACTGAATCGGTAAACCTCCACGTCTGTTTACGGCAATTGTAGGCTGCTGAATAACAGATGTTT
>JBDTNT010000070.1:0-3725 GCA_039933615.1 Flavobacterium sp.
CACGAGAAACTCACATCTGGTTTGACATTGTAAAAAGAAATTTTAGCAAACGGAGCTGCTTGTGGAGATTTCTCCTTCGTCGAAATGACAAGATTGCAGACGATAGATAGAAAATAAAAAAAGAAATAAAACCAAAAACAGAACATTATGCAGCGAAATCTTTCATTCAAACTCCTCACCGTTTTCATCTGCACCTTTTTCTACGGAAAAGTCACAGCCCAGTCCAATCATGTTTTGTGGTACAATCAGCCGGCTGAATTCTTCGAGGAGAGTCTGGTTTTAGGAAACGGAAAAATGGGAGCAACCGTTTTTGGAGGTGTTAATGGAGATAAAATCTATCTGAACGATGCGACACTATGGTCAGGAGAACCTGTAAATGCTAACATGAATCCCGAAGCCTACAAAAATATTCCGGCAATCCGGGAAGCATTAAGAAATGAAAACTACAAACTGGCCGATGAATTAAATAAGAAACTGGAGGGTAAAAATTCCGAGTCTTTTGCACCCTTAGGAACTTTGGAAATCAGTAATTCCGAAAAAGGAAAAGCGATTAATTATCACAGAGAACTGGATATTTCGAATGCAATATCAAAAGTGACTTATGAAATGGACGGTGTGAAATTTACCCGTGAATATTTTGTTTCAGCGCCGGACCAAATCATGGTAATCAAATTGACCAGCAGTGAAAAAGGAGCTTTGAATTTTGATATTAATTTAAGGAGTTTATTAAAATCCAATGTTGAGATAAGAAGCAATATTATGGTAATGAATGGTTTTGCGCCAATTCATGAAAATGCGGGCTATGCAGTTCTTCCAAAATATCAGGATGTAAAAGAAAGAGGAACAAGATTTACAACTTTAGTCCAAATCAAAAAAACAGATGGGAAAATAACAAATTCCAGTTCTACCCTGACTTTAAAAGAGGCAACAGAAGCTTATATTTATGTTTCTGTGGCAACAAGTTTTAATGGTTTTGACAAAAATCCGGCTACCGAAGGTGTAGATGATATAACAACCGCATTGCAAAATCTGAACAAAGCAGTTGCAAAACCCTTCGATAAATTAAAAGAAAACCACATTGCCGATTATCAGAAATTTTACAATCGCGTAAGTTTGGATTTAGGAAAAACAACCGCGCCGGATCTTCCAACAGATGAACGTTTATTGCGTTACGCCGACGGAAAAGAGGATAAAAACTTAGAAATCCTGTATTTTCAATACGGGCGTTATCTGCTAATCAGCAGTTCAAGGACAATGGGTGTTCCTGCCAATTTACAAGGCATTTGGAATCCACACCTTAATCCGCCGTGGAGCAGTAATTATACGATGAATATTAATCTGGAAGAAAATTACTGGCTGGCTGAAAACACCAATCTTTCAGAAATGCATTTGCCACTGTTGAGTTTTATAAAAAATCTGTCGGTAACCGGAAAAGTTACTGCTAAGACCTTTTATGGCGTAAACAAAGGATGGGCATCGGCTCATAATTCAGATATCTGGGCAATGACAAATCCGGTTGGGCAATTCGGAAAAGAAGATCCGAGCTGGGCTTGCTGGCCACTATCCGGTGCGTGGTTGAGTACGCATATTTGGGAACATTATGTTTTTACCCAGGACAAGGAATACCTGAAAAAAGAAGGCTATCCAATTATGAAAGGCGCATCAGAATTCTTTCTGGAATGGATGATTACCGATAAAAATGGTAAATTAATTACATCGCCATCAACGTCTCCTGAAAATAAATACATCGCACCCGATGGTTTTATCGGAGCAACAATGTATGGAGGAACAGCAGATCTTGCAATGATCCGCGAATGTTTTGACAAAACTATCAAAGCAGCAAAGGTTCTAAATACAGATACTGATTTCAGGGCAAAGCTCGAAACGGCACTTTCTAAATTTTACCCGTATCAAATTGGTAAAAAAGGAAATTTACAGGAATGGTATTTCGATTGGAATGATGAAGATCCGAAACACCGTCATCAGTCACAATTGTTTGGACTTTTTCCGGGCGATCATATTACGCCATTAAAAACGCCGGATTTAGCGAATGCTTCAAGAAAAACGCTCGAAATAAAAGGTGATGAAACAACAGGCTGGTCAAAAGGCTGGCGCATTAATCTTTGGGCCAGGCTTTGGGATGGCAATAGAGCGTATAAAATGTTCAGGGAATTGTTGCGATATGTAGATCCTGATGGTAAGAAAACCAAAACACCAAGAAGAGGGGGAGGAACATATCCTAATTTATTCGATGCACATCCGCCTTTTCAGATAGATGGAAATTTTGGTGGAGCAGCCGCAGTTGCAGAAATGCTGGTTCAGTCGGATGAAAATGAAATCAGACTACTTCCGGCTTTACCGGACGTCTGGGAAAGTGGTTCCGTAAAAGGAATCTGTGCCCGAGGCGGATTCGAAATCGAAATGGAATGGAACAATAAAACGTTAAATAAAGTTTTTGTTTTTTCTAAAAAAGGAGGAAAAACAGTTTTAATCAACGGTGATAAAAAACGCGAAATCAACTTGAAAAAAGGAGAGAAATTAGAAGTGAATTTTTAAATCCTGAACCAAAGATTAAATCCGACAGGTTTTTGAAACCTGTCGGATTTAATCTTTTTTATAAAGTAAACATATTATTGATTTTCAGAATCTTTCTCCGATTGTTCGGAAGTTTTTTTCTGGTTACTTTCCTTTTGGCTTTCTTTAAAATTCTCGTACCATTTTTCAATTGAAGGATAAACGTAAGCAGCCACTTTCTTAATTGGATTATAAAAAATAGATTTATCCAGAGTTTCCTTTTTAGCGAAAGTATTATTGAAGTTTATTTTTTCAAAAAGAGCAATTACAATGCTCAGAATCAGTATTGTTCTTAAGACCCTGAAAAAACCTCCGCCTAATTTGTTCGCCCAGCCGAGCATAGCAAAATCAGCAATTCCGGTTAAAAACTTTGCCAGTAAGTAAACGCCAATAACCACGAGGATAAAAGTCAGGATAAATGCTGTAATCTGAATGTTTGTGGGGTTCCAGCTTACCTGTTTTGCAATTATTTCTTTCATAAAAGAAGAGAATTTTATCGCTAAATAAATCCCCAGCAACAAAGAAACAAAAGAAGCGATTTCCACAAAAAGTCCGTTTTTAATGCCTTTGTATAAACTAAAACATAAAAGTGCCCCTAAAAAGATATCTAAAAAACTCATATTTTCTGTCGTTTATTGAGGCGCAAATATAAAAGAATAATCTGTTTTTTTAGGTTCAGAGGTTCAGAGATACAAAGGTTCAGAGGTTTTTTGTCTTTAATGAAAAGCTTTCTTTTTTACAGAACATTAAAAACCTATGTTTTATGTGTTTGATTTTTTAGTGCGTTTGCATTTCTACTCACTATCTTTGTAAACTTAATGTTATGAATTTATAATTCACAATTCATAATTCACAATTATAAAAATGTCAAGAGATACACAACTAAAAGAGCGCTGGGAAAAGCTCGTAGATATACTTTCAAATCAATTCTCACAAGGGGAAGACCTTGATTTAGATGCCATAATTTATCTGATCGGAGTTCAGGAACTCGGAAAAGTACACCGTGAATTCAAAAAAGATGAAAAACTCAATTTGATGCACATTGCGATTTGCCGATTATTGGAGCCGTATGGTTTTTATGAATTCGAGTTTTTTGATGATGAAGGCTGGCCTCATTATAAGGTGAAAGAAGAATTGCCTTCACTAAAAGC
>JBDTNT010000071.1:0-7404 GCA_039933615.1 Flavobacterium sp.
TTACAACTGTCTGCATCGGAAAACCGCATTTGAATTTATTTAAAGTAATTTTGTCAACAACAATTTTCAGACGTCTATTAAACAAGCTGTCTTTATCGAATGTTGATCTTGTTATTTTATCATAAAATTTTCTAACCATTAAGAGATTAAGAAAAATTAAGCTTTTTGACTTAATGAAACTTAATATCTTAATGGTTCAAAAAAACAAAACTTGTTTTTAAAACATAAATCATGAAAATTAAAACCAAATTGAATCTGGGAGTTGGATTGTTATTTTTAATGATCATTATACTTTCGTTAGTCAGCGCTTACTCTGTTTTTTTGATAAAACAGGACACGGAAAACATTCTGAAAGCCAATTACAACACACTGGAATATTCCAGAAATATGATTTTGTCTTTAGATGAAACAGCAACAGATTCCAATAAAACGATTTTAAGTTTTAAGGAGAATCTTCAAAAGCAAACTCAGAATATCACAGAACCCGGAGAAAAAGAAGCAACCGCAAATCTAAAAAAGAACTTTGCCCTTTTAGAAAAAAATGGTTCCGGTGAGACTATCAAAAAACAAATCAGGCAGGATATTTTCATGATCATGAAACTGAACCTGAATTCGATTAAGCAAAAAAGCGATATCGCCAGACATACCGCTGAAAATGCCAATTTACTGATCGCTGTTGTGGGTACTTTATGCTTTTTGATTGCTTTTAATTTACTGATTAATCTACCTAATAATATTGCCAATCCGATTACAGAATTAACGTTGAGTATTAAGGAAATTGCCAATAAAAATTATTCGGAGCGCGTACATTTCACCAATCATAACGAATATGGCGATCTGGCCAAATCGTTTAATACAATGGCTCAAAAACTCCAGGAATACAACAACAGTAATTTGTACAAACTTTTCTTCGAGAAAAAACGACTGGAAACCCTTATCAATAATATGCATGATCCTATTATTGGTTTAGATAATGAAGGACTAATTTTATTTGCCAATGATGAGGCGCTAAAAATTATCGGTTTGAAATCTGAGGATGTTATCGGAAAATCGGCTTCTGCTTTGGCTTTGTCAAATGATTTGGTTCGTTCTTTAATTCTCAAGGAAGCGAATGACAATTCCAAGAAACAACCTTTGAAGATTTTTGCCAATGCCAAAGAAAGCTACTTTGATAAAGAAACAATCAATATTACCATAACTCCAACGGGAGAAGAAAAAGAAATCAATATTGGCGATGTTATTATTCTTCGAAATATTACACTTTTTAAAGAGCTTGATTTTGCGAAAACCAATTTTATTGCAACCGTTTCCCACGAACTCAAAACTCCTATCGCTTCGATAAAACTCAGTTTACAGTTACTTCAGAATGCCAAAACGGGCGCTATGAATGAAGATCAGAATCAACTGGTTGAAAGCATTAAGGACGACAGCCAGCGCTTGCTGAAAATAACCGGGGAATTACTGAATCTGTCACAATTAGAAACCGGAAATATCCAGCTCAATATCGAAAAAAGCAATCCATACAACATTGTAAACTATGCTAAAGAAGCTGTAAAAGTACAAGCAGATCAAAAGCAAATAAAATTAGTTGTTGACGCTGCCGAAAATTTAGAAGATGTAAAAGCGGACAGCGAAAAAACGGGCTGGGTCCTGATTAATTATTTATCGAATGCGATTACGTACTCTTCTGAAAAAAGTACAATTATCATTAAATTAAAAAAAGAAAGCAACCAGATTGTATTTCAGGTGATCGATACCGGAAAAGGAATTGATGCGAGATACAAAGACAAGGTTTTCGATAAATATTTTCAGATTCCGGGCAGTCAGAAATCAGGAACGGGATTAGGACTGGCAATCAGCAAAGAATTCATCGAAGCCCAAAACGGAACTATTGGCGTAGAAAGTAATTTAGGGCTAGGAAGTACGTTCTGGTTTTCGTTAAACTTTTAATCATTTTTTATTGCAACTGATATTGTCAGTCTGAGCGAAGCCGAAGATCTCTATAAAGTTCTCTCACTTCGGTGACTACTTTATATTTTTAAACCTCAACATAAACTGCACTAAAAACCAATAGATTAACATTCGCTTAAAGTTGAATTAAGCGAAAAATAGTTTGTCAAATCATTCGTTATTTTACATCATATAACGAAAACCAACTATGATTTACAAAACGATTTCCCTGGTATTTCTATTCGGTATTTTTTCTGCAGCAGCACAAAAAACAGATTCTATTGCTGCAATCGACAGCACTGCAAAGCATAATATTAAATTCAATTACAAGCAACTGATTATTCCCGGGGTATTAATTGGCTACGGGGTAATTGGTCTTGAAAGTGATCAGCTTTTAAGCTTTAATTCGCAGATCAAAAAAGAAGTTACAGAAGATATTGATGAGAAAATCACCATTGATGATTTCTCTCAATATGCACCTGCAGCGTCTGTATTTGCTTTGAATGCTTTTGGTGTAAAAGGGAAGAATACTATGCGGGACCGATCCGTAATTTTTGTGACTTCGTATGTTATTATGGCTTCAACTGTTCTTAGTTTAAAGTCGATTGTACATGAAGAAAGACCTGACGGGAGTTCGAATAATTCTTTTCCGTCCGGACACACCGCCACTGCTTTTGCCGGAGCCGAATTTTTATGGCAGGAATACAAAGACAAATCGATTTGGTACGGGATTGCAGGTTATGCCGTGGCAACAGGAACGGGGCTTTTCAGAATTTACAATAACCGCCATTGGCTGACAGATGTTGCGGCCGGAGCCGGAATCGGAATCCTGAGTACTAAAATCGCTTACTGGATGAATCCATACATTACCAAAAAACTATTTAAATCGTCTTCTGAAGGTAATTCAACTTCTATGATTGCTCCGTTTTATAACGGCCAACAATACGGATTGAGTTTTGTGAAGGTTTTCTAAAGATTCATTTCCATAATAGGCATAAATCTGTTTTTAATTGAAGTTTCAAATTCACCTATTTTTTTAAATCCGATTTTCCGGTAGAACTTTTCGGCGTTTGGCTCTGAATCTAAAATGATTTTTTGGCAGTTTTCAGTTCGCATTCTTTCTAAGAAATCCTTCATTAAATAAGTTCCAAATCCTTTTCCGATATATTCAGGCAAAACAAATAGGTTGTCTAATTTTACCTGATGATTTTCTTCTTTTAAATAAGAATAATAACCTACGATTTCGTTTTTATCGATTAATTTAAAAACAGCATTGCTTTCTATGTATTCAATAGTAATGGTTAAATTATTACTCCATTTTAAAATCTGTTCTTCAGAATATCCCCAATAAGCTTTTGACTTTTTTGTAATTTCCGTTAATTGGATATTGTCCTCCGGTTTGGCTTCCTGGATATTCATTTGGATTGTTTTTAAATGTTACTATACCTCTTAAGCTCCAAAAGTATTATTCTTAATTTCCATAACTTCCCGTTTAACTTCCAGAAGTAATTCTTTCATGCTCTGGGTTTCTGTTAATTCGTGGCGTTTATCGCTTCGGCCAATATTACATTCGTATTCCCAAATCTCCAGAATATCAGAGGCTTTGACTTCATAATTGGGATAGAAACGATTGTCGGATTCTAAGACCAGGGCATTTTTTTTGTTTTTGTTCAGACGTTTGTAGACCATACCTTCACTTTTGGTAATCAGGATGTAGGTTTTTCCGTCGAGGACCTCTCCCAGCCTTTCTACATAACGGCCAATAATAATACTTCCGTCTTCGTGTGGCGGCATCGAATCTCCTTCTACCGGAAACCCTCTGTGTTTTCCAGGCCCTAAAAAGGGCAATGAAATTTGTTGCAGGTTTTCGATATATTCAGGATCTGAATAACCGTTTAAGTAACCGGCTTTTGCTTTTTGGGTTACAATTTCGATAAAATTTTCTCCAAATCGATCTACTTGAATTGGCAAAATAAGTCGGTTACCTTCTAGTTTTATCAAATTTTGTATGTCTATTTTCCGTATATCAACAGACAATAGCAAGTCGATGCTGGTATGAAAATACAAAGCAATCTTCTTCAAAATATCGTAAGGAGCTTCAGAGGTTCCGTCTTCGTACTTTACATACCTTCCCCTTGTAATACTAAGGTTCTCGGCAAGTTTCTCCTGCGAAATTTTATTCTTTACCCGTAGGGCTCTGATATTATCTGAAAATAAAGACATAACTAATTTGTTATAATTTGGAACAACAAATATAATCATTTTTGTTACAACCTGTACTAATTTTGCTTTATATAAAAAACAAATTTTGAGTGATCATGAAATTGATAGATCCACATACCACAAAAACAATAGAATTTTATATTCCGGACGACAGTTCAGAATATAAAATTCCATTTTTTGATGTAGGTATAAGTGCCGGTTTTCCTTCTCCTGCCGATGATTTTATCGAATTAACAATCGACCTCAACAAAGAATTTATCCGAAATAAAGACACTACATATTTTGCCAGAGTAAAAGGACATTCTATGAAAAATGTTGGCATCAGCGATGGTGACTTACTGATTATTGATAAAAGCCTGGAACCCCTGAACAATAAAATTGCCGTTTGCCAGATTGATGGCGAATTTACCGTAAAACGCATCAAAATAGAAAAAGATCATATTTGGCTTATCGCCGAAAATGAAGATTACGAACCTATAAAAGTGACTCCTGAAAATAATTTTATGATTTGGGGAATTGTAATTCACAGCATTAAATCATTTTAGTTTTTCAATAGATAATAAAAATAAATAATATTTAAGAGATGTTTGCTTTAGTCGATTGTAACAATTTTTATGCTTCCTGCCAAAGGGTATTTGAGCCACACTTAAGAGGAAAACCTATCGTGATTCTTTCTAATAATGATGGTTGTGTTATTTCACGCTCTGATGAAGCCAAAGCCTTAGGAATACCGATGGCTATTCCTGCTTTTAAGTATGAATCTGTTTTTAAGGAAAAAAATATTTTTGTTTATTCTTCTAATTATCCATTGTATGGGGATATGAGCAATCGGGTAATGAATTTACTTCGGACTTATACTCCGGAAATTGAAATTTACAGTATAGATGAAGCTTTCCTGAAATTTTCAGGTTACGAGTTATTTGATTTGAATACGCTAGGGTTAAAGATGCGAAAAGAAGTAACCCGGGGAACCGGAATTCCTGTAAGTGTTGGTTTTGCACCTACCAAAGCTTTAGCCAAAGCTGCCAATAAAATCGCCCGAAAATTTGCCGACCGTACGCAGGGCGTTTATTGTATTGACTCGGAAGAGAAAAGAATCAAAGCCCTAAAATGGACTAAAATTGAAGATGTATGGGGTATTGGGAGAAAACATGCCAAACGTCTCAAATTAAAAAACGTAACTACCGCTTATCAATTCACCCAACTTTCAGATGCCTGGGTGCGCAGAGAAATGGCGGTTGTAGGGCTTCGTTTAAAACATGATTTAGAAGGAAAACCAACATTAGAGTTAGAAGAAGCAAAAGACCGGAAAATGATTGCTACTACACGGTCTTTTGAAAGACGATATACTTCGTTTGAACAGATTTCAGAACGTATAAGCACGTTTACCGCTTCCTGCGCCGAAAAATTACGCCGACAGAACTGTCATTGTAATATGGTCACCGTTTTTATTCAGACCGATTTTATAAACAAAGAATCACAATATTCAAGGAGTATTACGATCAGCACTGATTTTCCAACAAATTCAACAATAGAACTCAATAAGGCAGCGCAAAAAGGTTTTGAAGCTATTTTTAAAGAGGGATTCCGTTATAAAAAAGCGGGTGTAATTGTAATCGGGTTAACGCCGAATAACGAAACCCAGCTTAATTTATTCAAAACATCAAATCCAAAACATCAGCCATTAATGCGCGTTATCGACAAGATGAATCAATGTTATGGAGAGAATAAAATCAAATTCGGAGTACAGTCTTTAGGAAAACAATGGAAAATGAAACAAGACCGATTATCTCCAAAATTCTCAACTAAACTTGAAGATGTGATTACAATTAATGTCTGAATTTTTGACTTGATTATGCTGCTATAAAAAACTTAAAAAATAAATTATGACACTTTTTAATGATACCGAACTATTTAATTCAGGCCGTAGCGGAAAAACCGTATTTGAACTGCCTGACACCGAATTAATCCTGATTGATAATTTCTTCACCAAAGAAGAATCGGATGTTTATTATGAAAAACTGCTTCATCACACCAAATGGAGAGGATATGAGATGGAAATTTTTGATAAAACCGTTACGGCACCCAGAATGATCGCCTGGTATGAAGACAAAGATAATCCCGGAGCGGATCAGAACGGTCCTGACTGGACGTATGAACTTCTGACCATCAGAAGCCGTGTAGAAAAAGAAACCCAACTGGATTTTAATAGTCTGCTGCTTAATTTATATCGCAACGGAAGTGATAGTGTAGCCTGGCACAGCGATAAAGAGCACAATTCCGGCAAAAACCCCATTATAGCATCAGTCACTTTTGGGGAAACAAGAATGTTCCGACTGCGGCATAAGTTCAGAAAAGACATTGCTCAGGTTGAAATTCCACTGCATCATGGTTCTTTTTTATTGATGTCGGGAACTACAAATAGTTTCTGGCAGCATCAGGTTCCTAAAACTGCCAAAAAAGTATTGCCAAGGATCAATCTGACCTTCAGAAGAACAAACAGGATGGCAGAATAATATAGAAAATACCTTTTCATTCAAATAATAAAATGAGTTTTCCGTCAGAAAAGAATCTCAAAATCAGCTTTCTAAAATAAAATACAGCCTTCTTGCACATTTTATTAGGCAGCACCTATCTTTTTTAGTATTTTTCAAACTTTTTTCCAATAATATTCCACCCCAAATGGCAAAATTAAACAATGATTTAACACGTTTTTTAGAGGCACAAAATAAACTCTATCTTAACGCTCTTACTGAACTTAAAAAGGGAAAAAAAGAAACCCACTGGATGTGGTTTATTTTCCCTCAGATAAAAGGATTAGGAAGAAGTGAAATGTCCAAACTATATTCCATTGACAATCTTCAGCAAAGTGAAGAGTTTCTGGCACATCCGGTTCTTGGAAAACATCTTATTGAAGTTTCGAAAGTACTATTGGACTTTAAAATGAAATCCGCTGAGGCTATCCTTGGAGATTTAGATGCACGGAAACTACAATCCTGCATGACTCTTTTTAGCCTAACCAATAATACTGATCCTATATTTCAGGAAGTATTGGATGCTTTCTATTCTGGTAAATTTGACATGCTTACTTTATCTATTATTAATGAAATGATACATCCTGCTTTGCAACAAGAAGTTTAAATTATCTAAAAGAAATTATAAGAAATGGAAGTTACTCAAGCAGTAACTTCCATTTTTTTTTATGGCACACAGATTAAGCAGATTTTTTTT
>JBDTNT010000072.1:0-3543 GCA_039933615.1 Flavobacterium sp.
TTAATGGTTGCCCGTGGAGATTTAGGAGTTGAACTTCCTGCACACGAAGTACCATTGGTACAAAAAGATTTGATCAGAAGAGCAAAAACGGCGAGAATTCCGGTTATCGTTGCAACTCAGATGATGGAAACAATGATTACAAGTTTAACGCCAACAAGAGCAGAAGTAAATGACGTTGCAAATTCTGTAATGGACGGTGCAGATGCGGTAATGTTGTCTGGAGAAACTGCTACAGGAAATTATCCGGTACAGGTTATTCAGAAAATGACTCAAATTTGTGAAGCTGTAGAGAATTCACCGCTAATCAATGTGCCTCAAAACACACCACAAATTAAAACAAAACGTTTCATTACTAAAACAGTTTGTCACCAGGCTGCTTTATTGGCTAATGAAATCAATGCAAAAGCAATCTGTACCTTAACTAACAGTGGTTATACCGCTTTCCAAATTTCGGCATGGAGACCATCATCGGCACATATTTTAGTGTTTACTTCAAACAGAAGAATCCTAACACAATTGAATTTATTATGGGGAGTAAAATCATACTTCTATGATAAAGACGAAAGTACAGATGACACTGTAATTGACGTTAACAGAATAGCAGTAGAAAAAGGATATGCTGTAAAAGGAGATTATTTGATCAACCTTGCTGCAATGCCAATTAAAGATAAAGGAATGGTCAATACCATGAGAGTTTCTGAAATAGAATAGTCATCTCATTTTATTGAGATTACCACATATTAAAACCCATCAGGAATATTTTCTGATGGGTTTTTAATTTATAGAAAGGGCTAATGAAATTTTCATTTGCCCTTTCTATTTAGATATTTGAGTTTGTATTTTTTTTATCTTTTCCAATAAGGCAATATCATCTTGTTTTCTTTATGACATAAAAATAACAGAATCACTGTAGCAATAACACAAAACACCATTGCCTGAATACTGCCTTCCGGTCCAAATTGCCCACCGGTTATTATTTCCGGCCCCTGGATTTTGGTAACCAGTAAACTATTGGTTTTTTGATTACCGGATGTGATGGCCCCAAAAATACCCGACTGCATAAAATTCCATGCAAAATGCAGGGCAATCGGAAACCATAGATTTCGGCTGTAGATAAAAGCAGCGCCAAGTAATAATCCGGCTTCAATAGCGACACTTAGCGCAGAAAGAAATGTACTCCCTTCGTTTGGTAAATGCAATGCCCCAAAAAGAGCTGCAGAAATAAATAAGGCATAATAACTTCCCAGTTTTTCTTCGATGATTCTGAAAACGATTCCGCGGATTAATATTTCTTCAAAAATAGCAACCGTAAAAGCAATGGTAAGAGGGATTATGATAAAAGAAACAGGATTTACAGAAACGACACTAAAATTTGCATTCACATACATCACCAAAATAGTCAGCGATTGCAGGACAATTCCAATTAAAATCCCAACAATTAAATTACGGGCAAGTTTGTTGGAAGACAATTCTGTTATTTTTCTTTTTTCATAATATTTAAAGAAAAGGGTATAACTGGTTATGGCTAAAATAGAAACAATAATACCTTTAATCAGGTTTCTGTAATTTTTGTCCAGAGAAGTCAGGCCCAATAATCTCTTTGTGATTTCTTGTCCAATGTTGACAAAAATAATACACACAAGCAGGGACAGAATAATTTTGGTTATCGGAGAATTAAAAATTTTTTGTTTTGTGGTCAGGGTATTCATTAGAATTTGGTTTAAGTATTAATCTGAAGCAAATGTATGTTGCTTCAAAACCAAAAAATAGAATGAAATTTGCCTGTCTTACAATTTTTGAAATTGTTTAGGAAGAAACCCGGTTTGATTTTTAAAAGTGCGTATAAAATGACTCTGATCCGCAAACCCACATTGAAAACCAATTTCAGTAAGAGTACTTTTCCTGGATTCTATGAGTGAAAGCGAACGGTTTATTTTAATACGGCGCATATACTCTCCAAGCGTACAGCCAAAATATTTGGGAAAATGTTTCGAAATTGTAATCGGATTTAAATTTAAAACCTGTGCCAGATCGTGAAGGTTCGGGTTTTCGTTCCAGCAATCATTTAATAATTCATTTAAGCTTTTAACCCAAAACGGACTTTTTTCAAATTTATCCAAATGGGAATTCGAATTAGACAATTGGGCAAATAACATATTGATCGTATCACCCGAAAAAGGATCAGCAACCAGGGATTCTTTAAAAATCTTAAGAATCAAAAATTTGGTACGTGTGGTGTTCTGAACGGATTTTTCGATTATGGCTTCGTTTATCTGAAGCTCTTTGAAGAGGTTTTCTTCAATTTCGAGATTAATATTTTTAGATGGAAAAAGAGTATTGTGATTCAGGTGTAATTCATCACTATGATAAAACAATAAGGAACCGGGACCAACATCAATGTTTGAATTTTTTCGTTTTTCTGAAGTTCCGCCTTTCAGGAAAAGAGTAATATGGGCGTTATTATGCGAGTGCCATCCTTCAAAAACTTTGTTCTGATACTCCGTTTCTACAACAGCAATTCCCTGCGTATTGTTGTAGATGTTTTTGGTGTTACCTAAGTATTTTTCTTTTTCCAGTTCGTACATTTTCAGGTTTATGGTTGGGAATTTCAGGAACCAAATTACCATTAATTTAGAAACAATCAGCTATTGCTTTTTTTTATTGTAAAAGCAACCAGAGGTTTTGCATATTTTGTACTATTTTACGCCTTAATAAAAAGATTATGAAAATATTAACCGGTAAAGGGCAATAAATTACAGAAAATTTAATTGTTTTGTAACAAATTAGAAATATTCAAGACTAATTTATCAAATCTTAAACCTTAATTATGAATACATTTTCATTCAAATCAGTACTTGCGGCTTCGGTATTTTTTGTTGGAGCAACCAGTTGTTTTGCGCAGGATGTTTTAGTAAACTCATTAAAACTAAATGCGAGTGATAAAAGTAAAGAGAACTTTAAATTCACAGAACAAATTAATTTAGGAACAACTTCAGTTAAAACGCAAGGTTCTTCGGGGACCTGTTGGAGTTATTCTACCAATTCTTTCCTGGAGTCAGAAATGATTCGTTTAGGAAAACAACCGGTAGAATTGTCTCAGATTTATTCTGCAAGAAATGTTTATGTTGATAAAGGGGTTAATTATGTTCGTATGCATGGTGCTGTTACTTTGGGTGATGGAGGAGCATTGCATGATGTAATTAATATGTACAGAAAATACGGTACAGTTCCGAGAGAAGTGTATACGGGATTGAACTACGGAACAGATAAAAATAAATTTGCAGAAATGTCTGCGATTATCGAAGGAGTTTTGGCAGCGGTTGTCAAAAATCCGAATGGAGAATTAACGCCAAACTGGCAAAAAGCATATGCGGCAGTTATCGATTCTTACTTAGGAAAAGTGCCGGATAATTTTACTTACAAAGGAAAAAATTACACACCACAATCTTTTGCGAAAGAAGTGGTAGGAATCAACCCTGATGATTATATCGAAATGTCTTCTTTTACAACGGCACCTTACTACCAAAAAACACTAATGGCTGT
>JBDTNT010000073.1:0-7057 GCA_039933615.1 Flavobacterium sp.
TTGAATTTCTTCATAAGTGGCCAGCCTCTGTCCTTTACTGCATCAGCAACTGCATAAATCCAAAGAATAAGAAAAATTAAGCTTATAAGCCCTAAAAAAACGACAGCAAAAATTATCGCGGTTAACAACCGGATTATTAGATCTCTAAACAAAAAACCTGCCTTTGATATTAATAGAAAACAGAAAGGAGTATTCGAGGATTTTTCTGGATCTGTCAAATTTACCAAATCAAATAACTGAAGCCGTACAGAAAAAAATAAGCTCATTTTTTTATATTTATTATAAAACTATACTGACTTTTATAAACATCACCCAACCAATTGATAGCTGTTGGAATTTAATTTATATTCGTATCCTGCAGCTTATATTGAGATAAAAAAGAGAAATAAAAAAGAAATTTCAGATTGCATTTTGAATTGTTTTTTGATAAAAATTGACTAATAGGAAAATCTATTTTTGTCTGTTATGAAAAAATCAGGAATGGTAAAAGGAAAAAAGCAGTAGTGTAAAATTTATCAGAGCCAATAACAGAAATACAATATTTACGTTTTGTAAAATTCAATTGAGAAAAGAAAAATACCCGCAAGACGGTTATAAAGATTTAAACAAGGAGCAATGGGTTTAATTATTGACCAGGAATCTGCCTGTTATTGATACCCCCTATATCAAAAAACAAGCAGAAAACCTGAGGCAATAAAAAATGAAAAGCTATAATTATGCCGTAATCAATAAAATACAACAAAAAATACCATTCGGTCTGAGCCAAACGATTTTGATTTCTCCAAAAACACAAACTCTTCATTAGTATTGTGATATCAATCCGGCATAATTTCAATATTTCATCATAACATTTTCAGATTTAAATAAAGCCGTTTTAAAAGATTGCTTTAAAATTTAATTCCTGTTATGAACTATCAGTACTGATGACAATCAACCAATTTCTTCTGATAGTGGGACAAAAATACAATCCGGCCAGATTCAATTCCAAAACCAATTTATAACTGTTGGCTTCTAATTGATATTCGTGATTTCAATATTCAAATCATTGAATTGAGATGATTAAAATCGAATGTTAATATTTAATGCTCTCGCTTGAAAAATAGAAAAGAATATGCTCTTTTAAAAACACTTATCAATTGAAAGTCTACAGTTATAAATTGGTTTTCTAAATTTCAAAACACTCTTTTTAGCTTAGCATTATATTAACTTTAAAATTTTAGAAAATGAAAACAAGTCTTTTTTTAGCGGTGTTGCTGTTTATAACAACAGGAACAATTAAAGCCCAGGATTTTGGTAAAAATGAATTCCATGTGGCCTACAGTGACGGATTTACCCTTGGCGCGGTAAATACATTTTCGAATGTTTTATCAACAGCAATTGTTGATGGTTTTACAGGAGAAAAGACAAAACTGACCTCTGAGTCCTCCTTTGGAATGCTGGAAGTTGGTTATAAATATCAGATTGGGGAACGATTTCGATTGGGTCTTGATATAGGTTATCAAAAGTATAATGAGAAAACAGTAACAGAAAAGACCTTAAAAACGGTAAAAAGAGAGGCCACATTTATTGTCTTTATGCCTAACCTGAATTTCTCTTATATAAAAACACCGCTATTAGATTTTTATGGTTCCCTTGGTGCAGGAGCTGTATTGACAAATGAAAAAGTAACCGAATCCAATAATAAGAAAGCTGCAACTGAAAATCAGATGGATTTTGCGTGGCAGGTAAACCCGGTGGGATTAAGGGTCGGGAAAAGTTTAGGCGGTTTCGCAGAATTAGGTTTTGGAACCAAAGGTTTTGTTACTGCGGGTATTAATTATAAGTTTTAAAGTGTTTTTCCATCCATAATTCTGTACATTTTTGTTTCAAAAGACAAGAAAGCAATTGTCTGCTGATGCAATAAATGCTACAATTAAATGTTATATAAAATAGGCATTACAGTATTTTGCTGTAATGCCTATTTGTTTTATTTATTAATTATTTAGAGAATTATGAGAAGGATATTATTGTTAATTATATTGATTGGTGTTTCAATGCAAGGACATGCACAGGATGAATTGAATACTAAATTTAAGTCTATTCCTGCTAAGGAATCACCAGTCAAAGAGGTAATTCCTCCAAAAGAAATTTCGCCTAAAGTCAATCCTCCTGCTGTTGTGGAGAAACCGGATCCGTTGAAAATAGATCCGAAAGAACTTTTTAAAGATACGAATCTGTATAAACCGGACACCAGCACTAACGAGATTGCGTACAGAAGAAATCAATATCTGGGAGGCTTCAGAACGAAATCATTTACCTCTACTATTCGGTATCGTGATGCTGCTTTTGTAGACGGCGATAAGATCAAAGTATATCTGAATGATAAGGTTATAGAGCCTGAAGTTGGTCTGGATGGTGAATTTAAGGGATTTAAAATAACCCTGATTGAAGGTATCAACAAAATTGATTTTGAAGCTTTAAACGAAGGATTTGCGGCACCTAATACGGCCCAGTTTGAGGTTTATGATGATAAAGGTGCTGTTATCTATTCCAGCCAGTGGAATGTTGGTACCGGCTACAAAGCCACTATTATCTTACTGAAAGAATAAGGACATTCGAGTTGCTGCTTTTATAGAGAACAGCTAAAAAATAAACGGGTTAAAATATAGATTGTCTGTATTTTAACCCGTTTTTGATTTGTAATGCAGAATCCTGATGTGATGAATTCTATTTAAAACAAACCCTCAAGGACTAACCGCAACAGGCTGAGAAATAATGGTACTAATTTCTTTGTCCGGAAAATCAGAATGAATTTTTCTCAACGGAGATCCGCTGTACAACTGATATTCAGCTACGGAATCATTATTGAATTGTATTCTTTCGACCCTTATAATCCTGTCGGGAATATTAGCTCCATACCATAAGGAATCCGCTTTTTGCTTCCAGGTTACTTCATAAAGTAAAGCTCCCGGAGGATAACTACCCGTTTTGTTCTTTTTTGCCGATTCCATCGCTTTTTTGTTTCCGTATAAAGTAGACATTGTACTTAATTTTGGATTGATGGAAAAAGTCATTGGAATCAGCAATAACGGGTTTTCGGGTAAATCCCCTAAGGTATTAAGTGAAGCTTTTTCATTTAAATTATTTTTGTCCGGTGAATAACAGCCCACTACTGAGAAGATCAGAACTGTGATACTTAATTTTAGTAATTTCATAGTATTTATTTACTTGTTAGCCCATTGGGTGCAATTCTATTTTTAAAATGCAACGTATCTAATTTAGAACGCTGATGACACGCATTTGCTACCGCAAAAACGCAGATTTATACGGATCTAAAATATAGAATCTAAAAAAATCCGTTTTTGTCCCCGTCTTCTTGATAACGAATCGGTAAAATTCACGTCAAAATATATTATTTTTTTAATTAAACCCAGCGGGTTACTTGTTATAGACGTTGTATTTATTGATATCCAGATGCAAAGGAGTGGTAAAAACGTAATCGTTATGGCGTACGGGATTATGGCACGAAATACATTCCTGATCAAAATGAACATCCTCTCCATAAGGTTTTAAATCATTTCCTTTCCATCTCGCCCAGCCCCAGCCTTTTGTATCAGCATATTTTTTGGAATCTTTTATCATATATTCGACTTGTATAAATGCACCGGCAGTACTAGTTCCGTCTGCTGCTGTTTTTTGTTTCCAGGCTGTTTTTGCAAAAATTACACCATCCGGCCACGGATTGGTCTGATGTTCTTTGATTGCTTTTATAGCCGCATCATTACCAAATATAATTCTCATTGAACCATTGTCAAAACGGTCTGAAGTGCTGACTGCTTTCCAACCGCGATACTCCGGTATGTATTGGATTCCGTTTGGTGATGGTAAGACTTTTGATGTTGTTTTTTCAGTTGATAGTGTCTTTTTTTCCGGAGCCATAATGGTTGTTGACGTTCCATGACCTGCATTGCGTGGTGCCAGCGACGTGATATAATTCTTCAATATCAGTTTGGATGCATCATCTAATCGTGCGGACACATGTACCGCCTGATAACCTTGAAGCGGCATTTCACCCGATAAAATTTTATTAAAAGCATAAAACAACACTGCATTTTGTTTTGGTTTTTCCAAGGAATCCCAATTAGAAAAATTCAGCACTTTACGTCCTTTTTTAATATGCGAATTCACCACAAAATTGATCGGTGTTATTTTATCATACCAGCTCAGTCTTGTCTCATTGGAATGGCAGGCAAAACAGGAATTCCTTAAAATAGCAGTCACATCTTTCGGTACATTCGTAAGGTCCTTTTGCGGTGCATTGTATTTTATTTCCTTTGGTCTGTAAAATTGTATAGCGGCTACACCGATCAAAACAAAAAGGAATATTTTAAAGACGTTTTTCATAGATTCTAATTTAAAAAAATGTTATTTGAAAATTCAAAAGTACCTGCAATTCCCAGCTTGCCAATCTTCAAATTGTGTAAAGGGGAAAATTTAGAGCCTAAAGCCGAATATTTTAAACTAAAAAAATGACTATTTTCGCTTTGCTGTCCTAAAGGGTAATATGCTTTTTAAAAATGGATCGTTACCGGCCTTTATAAAATCTCGGGAATCCTATATACATGAAAAAAACAAGGTTATATATTCTGACACTTATCGCAATCAGTATTGTCGTTTTGATAATCAGTATTGCCTCATCGTATTATCTTTATAATGCTGCGAAAGGGAAATTATGGGAATCCAAATTAGAATCCGGCGAACGCGAAACAAGGGAAATTGCCAACCTTCTGGAGCAACAGCTCAACAGTGGTCTGACCAAAGAACAGGTTATTCAAAATCTGCAGAAAAGCATTGAAAACACTGATTTTAAAAGTGATTTCATCTGCATGTACAATCAGAAAGGAATAGAACTGTGCCACCCTAATCCAGCGTTGATCGGTAAAATAATTCAGGATAATAATTCCGAACTCAAAGGCATTAAAGGTAAAAAGAACAACACTTTCAGAGCAGTGTTACAAGCCGGAAAGAAAGACAATGGTTTACGCACTTTTTCGAATAATCCTTTGCGAAGTTCAGAAATTGTAACTGTTTATCCGGTATTGCAAACAGACTGGATGGTTGCCTCTCACGCCAATCTGAAAGTTTTACAGGACCAATTATCCGATTTGTATCTTCAGTTTTTAGTGAGCCTTCTTTTAAGTACCTTAATCATCAGCCTTTCCTGTTATATCCTTATCCGGTTCATCTACAGCAATTATGAAAGAAGTATGGAGTCTGAAATAAAAGCACTAAATGATCAGGTCAATGAGTTACAAATCTTAAACAAACAACTCAATAAGTATCAGGAAAAATTACAGGATTTGCCGGAGGTGCCAACAGCTGTTCCATGTGAACCCGCAAAAAAAAGAATAATCACCTACCATAAAGATGAACTTGTAAAATTAGAAACACACGAAATCGCGTATATTTTTCTGGACAACGGAATTACTTATATCTACACTTTTGAAGAGCGTCAGTATACCAGCAACAATAGTCTGGATGAAATAATGAAAGGGCTTGACAGTTCGATTTTTTACAGGGCCAACAGGCAATTTATTATAAACATTGAAGTCATACAAACCATATTACTGTATGGTAAAAACCAGTTAAAACTAAAACTGAAAACAGCCATAAATACCGATATTATCATTAGCAAAAACAAAGTATCAGAGTTTAAACAATGGCTGGATCAGTAAAACAATTTGGTATTTAAAAAAAGGGAAGTGAAACAAATCACCTCCCTCCCCAATACTATTTAAGATCTAATTTAACCGGTTGTGTGCAATTCTATTTTTAAAATGCAACCTGCATAATTTAGAACGCAGATTTATACGGGTTTTAACTATAGAATCTAAAAAAATCCGTTTTTGTCAGCGTCTTCGTGATAACGAATCGGTTAAATCCGCGTCAGAATATATTATTTTTTAAGTACACCCAACGGGTTATTTTATTTAGTCACTTTTTTAAATCGCATCATTGGAATATCTCCAACAATCAAATTTAATTTTCCGTCTTTATCGACAGAATAAGTGGTGGTTTTTTTGATTTGCTGCAAAAACTGCTGCTCTCCTCCACCCTCACAAAACATCATTGTGGTCGGTCCCGGTTCTCCAAAAGTCAGTGTTTTTCCACTTAAGGTGTAAGGAGCGCTATAGCCGTTACATCCATTATTCCCAAAAACTTTATTTTCTTTCTGATCAAAAGTGATTTGTGGTTTTTTATTCGGATACAATCCTTCAAAAGCAATTCTTGGTCCTGAAATATATTCCAGTTCCCAGGTGGTATCATAAATAGCAGTTGTACTCGCAGTATCTTTTGTTGCCATACAGGAATTGAATAATAATGTTGAAAATGAAACGATTGCGATTATGTAATTTTTCATAAATGTGCGTTTTTAATTAATAACTTGTTTTTTGAAGATTAAATTTACTCCTAATTTTCTTAAAAGTAATTTCCGAGAGTTACTTTCTCAATATTCATGCCCGATTGTATTTGTAATTGAATTTTTAAGATAGTAAAACCGAAAATTTATTTACAGAAACAAAACCTTCCGCTTTCTTTAAACTAAAAAGTCATTCCCATTATAAGGAGCTGTTTCCTGCTATCCGCTATATCTTTTTGGGCAAACCCTGCCCAAAAAGGATGTCGCTCCTATCAGGGCTAGCAGGTGTACAGGAAATATTAGATCCTCCGAAAACAGAAGAAGTAAATTTTTTCTGGTAAAGGCAAAAAAAGATACTATTAGCCCGTTGGCTGCAATTCTATTTTTAAAATGCAACGTATCTAATTTAGAACGCTGATGACACCCATTTGCTACCGCAAAAACTCAGATTTATACAAATCTAAAATATAGAATCTAAAAAAAATCGTTTTTGTCCACGTCTTCGTGACAACGAATCGGTAAAATCCGCGTCAAAATATATTATTTTTTAACTCTACAGGTTACCATTAGTATAAAAGTAACAGACGGTTTTAAAGTGACTGTAACCCGTTGGGTGCAATTCTATTTTTAAAATGCAACGTAATAATTTAGAACACT
>JBDTNT010000074.1:0-2964 GCA_039933615.1 Flavobacterium sp.
CTGACGGATTCTTAAACAGACACTACTTTCTTTCTATTTCTGATTCCGGAATTGGGATGGATCCTTCTCAGATCGAAAAGATATTCAACAGGTTTGCCAGAATCAATTCAGATCAGGACGGGCAGGGTCTTGGTCTGGCTATTGCCGATAGTATCGCTAATTTTCATCATATAGAAATTAAAGTGACTTCAGAGATTGATGAAGGGACAACGTTCATTCTTTTGTTTCCGGAAGCTGGAAAACCCAATTAAAAGTTAATTTTTTTTAACACTACAAATCTTCATTTAATCTTCATTTAGGGATAATATCTTTGGCTTATAAATAATCAAATAATAATAATTTATAAAATTCAAAGTCATGAAAAAATTAGTAATGTTAGCAGTAGCAGTTTTAGGAACAACAGCAATGGTAAGTGCTCAGACAACTCCGGCACAAACAACTCCGGTAAAAGAAGCTAAAGCTCCTAAAAAAGATAAAAAAGCGGATAAAAAAGCTAAGAAAGCAGAGGTTAAACAAGAAGCTGCAAAATCTGAAATGAAAAAATAAAAACTATTTTTTATTTGGTTTCATAGCTTTTGGTTTGGCTGTGAAATGATGAATAAAATAATTTTGAGCAGAGTGAAAGGCTGGTAAAGAAATTTATCAGCCTTTTGATTTATATTTGAGTTAAATTTTTGATAATAAAAAGCAATAAAAAATTCATTATTTGTTACTTTGCTTAAAACTATACCTAATGATCATTCGTTTTATAATTCTTTGCGCTCTTTTTTTATTTATTGAGTTCTATTCTTATCAAGCCTTTCGTACTTTAATCAAATTAAGATGGGTTTTGGTCAGTTATCAAATTATAAGTTTACTGCTTTTAATTTTTATCATCTATTCTTTTTCGCAGGTTGATCGCTCCGTTGGACAGACCAGACAGTTTATGTTTACAACCGGTCTGATGCTGTTGGTTTATGTGCCAAAAATTGTTCTTACACTGATTATGTTTGGTGAAGATATCTTTAGAGTGGGAGCAGGAATAGTTAATTATTTTATTTACAATACCAATGGGTCAGATGCTATTCCGTCAAGGCGAAAATTTATCAGCCAGATTGGTTTGGGATTGGCTGCAATTCCTTTTCTATCCTTAATTTATGGAATTTTTGAAGGGAAATATAATTTTAAAGTAATTAAGCAAACCATCTTTTTTCCGGATCTTCCGGATGCTTTCGATGGTTTTAAAATCACTCAGATTTCGGATGTTCACAGTGGCAGTTTTGATAATCCGGAGAAGATCAATTATGCAATCGATTTGATTAATGAACAGGAATCCGACATGATTTTGTTTACAGGAGATATTGTAAATACACATGCAAAAGAAATGCATCCGTGGTTAGAAACTTTCAGCAGAATAAAAGAATACAAATACGGGAAGTTTTCAGTGTTAGGGAACCATGATTATGGTGAATATGTGACCTGGCCATCTGAAGCACAAAAAGAAGAAAATTTTGAGGAGATTAAAAAATTATACGGTCAGATAGGGTTTAAATTGCTGCTCAATGAACATACTTATATTCAAAAAGGGGATGATAAGATTGCACTGATTGGAGTAGAAAACTGGGGCCAGAATTTTAAAAAGGCCGGAGATTTGAATAAGGCATCTCAAAATGTAGCTCAGGACGATTTTAAAGTCCTAATGAGCCATGATCCGAGTCATTGGGAATATGAAATCAAAAAGCATCCTAAAAACTTTCACCTGACACTGGCGGGACATACACACGGAATGCAGTTCGGTATTGAAATACCAGGATATTTCAAATGGAGTATAGCGCAATATATTTACAAACAATGGGCCGGATTATATGAAGAGTTTGGAAGATATGTTTATGTCAACCGCGGTTTTGGTTTTCATGCTTATCCCGGACGAGTTGGAATTATGCCTGAAATAACGGTCATTGAACTAAAAAAAGGCAAGAATGTGGCTTAATTCGTTAAAAATGCTACATTTGTATTAAACTATCTCTTTTTAATAGATTATAAAGAATTAAATTTTTGGTTTTATGTCAAAATTTGGAGAACTTATAAATGCTCAGGTTCCGGTGTTAATAGATTTTTACACAGATTGGAACGAATCATCTGTATCAATGCATCCTGTTATTAAGGATGTGGCTGCTGCACTTGGCGATAAGGCCAAAGTGATCAAAATTGATGTGGATAAAAACCAGGAACTGGCAGAAGCTTTACGTATAAAAGGACTTCCGACTTTAATGATTTATAAAGAAGGACAAATGATCTGGAGACAATCCGGAGAACTTGACGCGAATACCATAATCGGAATAGTTCAGGATCAATTTAACTTGTAAATAAAGGCTTGTTGATCTTATTTAGTGAATAATGTCAAAAGCAAATCCGTTTTCTTTTAGAAAATGAAGTGTTTTAGGTAATGCAAATTTTAAATTTTGTGAAGCTTTTACACTGTCGTGAAAAACAATCACACTTCCTGATTTTACATTCTTAGTAACATTTTCAAGGCATTTTTCAGGAGTAATACTCTGGTCGAAATCTGCACTTAAAACATCCCACATTACTATTTTATAACCTAGGTTTCTTAAAATCTTGGACTGCTCTTTTTTAATCTTCCCGTAAGGAGGACGAAATATCATCGGATTTAAGTTTTTTTCTTCCACCAGTACTGTGGCGCAATTTTTTACATTTTCAATATAATCATTGGTTTTACTTTTCCATCCATTGATGTGGTTCATGGTATGGTTCCCTATTGAATGTCCTTCAGTTATCAATTTTTCAAATAAGGAGGAATTGGCTTTTATATTTTTTCCAATACAAAAAAAGGTAGCTTTTGCGTCAAATTTTTTCAATTCGGATAAAACCCAGTCCGTAACTTCTGGGGTTGGGCCATCATCAAAAGTGAGGTATATTTTCTTTTCATTGTTTGGGATATCCCAGCAATATTTAGAAAACACC
>JBDTNT010000075.1:0-4874 GCA_039933615.1 Flavobacterium sp.
GAATATCCAAAAAACAAGTATGGAGAGTTGAATATTTAAGACTTGTTTTTCATAGAATCCCTATAAAAACAGAAAAAGAGGCTGTTTCACTAAATTTTGTGAAGACAGCCTCTTTTTTTAAGTATAATTAATAGGGGAACGTTCTATTCATATTTTAAATATTTCAGAATATCTGCCCGTGTTGCCTGATAGGCTCTTGACAATACAACTAATAAGGTAAGTATCAGTAAAATTGCAAATCCTGAAACAAAAGGAAATAGCATAATTTCTATTCTAAAAGCAAAATTCTCCAGCCATTTGGTCAGCAAATAATAAACCGGAAATACGGCAATCAAAAACCCAATAATGCAATACAAAATATATTGTCGGGAGAGTTCTTTCAGTAAAACATTGGTTTCAGCACCAAGGGTTTTTCTGATCGCGATTTCTTTCATTCGTCTCTGAATCGAATAAGAAGCCAAAGAAAGTAAACCGAAGAGAGCGATAAGAATTACGACGATATTCAGCAGCGAGAACAGGTTCTTTTGTTTTACATACGATTCGTAGGTTCTGGCATACTGTTTATCTGTAAAATCATATTTGAATGGATATTCGGTATCGACTTTTGTCTTCCAGAATTTCTCTATATCGGCAACTGAATTTTCTATATGGCCGGATTTTAATTTTATATAAACGAGATTCATTCCGTCGGCCATGTCCAGGGTTTTGATGTGATAAAAGGTCATTGGCGGAACAGCAGCCTCAGGACTTAGCAGGTTAAAATCTTTGACAACACCAACGATTTTCATCTTTTGATTTCCGATTCTGATTTCCTGATCAATTGGTTCTTTAAGGTTCATTAGTTTTTGCGAGGTCTCATTTATCAGGACAGAATTTATGGTATCTGAAGCAAATTTCGGATTTAGGTTTCGGCCTTTGACTATTTTTATCTTCATCAGGTCCAGCAGGCCATAATCCAAACCGATCGCAGTTTGTTTAAAGAGTTCGTCTTTGTACCAAATGGGCCATAATGCATCATTGGTTCCGTCAAAAGAAAGCAGGCCTGTCGAAACTTTATCGACACCTTTTATTTTAGAAAGCTCTTCTTTTATGGTATTGTACCGGCTGAAAATCTTTTTACCAACATCATCTCCTTCGTAGTAAGAAGATGGGAAGTTTAATGAAATCGCCATGACCTGATCGCCTTTAAAACCTAAATCCTTATTGGTTAGGTACTTTATTTGTTCATAGACAATGGTAGAACCAATAATGAAAAATGCTGCAATTGCAAATTGAAAAATCAACATTCCGTTTCGCACCCAGATACCGTTTTTGCTTCTTTCAAAATTGCCTTTCAGTACTTTTATGGTTTCGAAATTTGAAACATAAATCGCCGGAAAAACCCCGGCAACAACAATAGTCAGGATGAAAATCAGGATTAGTTGTAAGTAAAATTGCCCTCCGGTAAGCATCAGGTTTTTGCCCAAAAAGTTATTATAGTACGGAAGCGTCAACTCTACAATGACCATCGCCATTAAAATTGAAAAGGAACTGATTAAAAGCGTTTCAAAGATAAACTGCAAAATAATAGCTCTTTTTGAGGCACCCATAATTTTACGGATTCCGACTTCTTTGGCCCGTTTTATTGAATTTGCAGTCGCCATATTGATATAATTGACAATTGATAAAAGGAGAATCAAAACAGACAATCCGGCCATGATAAGTAAAAATTGATAATTTCCTCTTCCTTCCGGATAGCCGTCGACTCTGGAATGTAACCGGGCTTGGGAAAGTGGTTCCATAAAGATTTTAAAACGACCAATCTTTTTCTCCATTTCCACAGGTGACATTCCGGCTTCTTTAGAACTTTTCACGATAATTTCATCATAGTATACTTTTTCAAGCATTCTTTTGGTAACATCAATTTTAGAAGGATCTTTTATTTTTAAAAGTATTTTTAAAACAAAAAGACCTTTGTTTTTATTGAGATCCACTAAATCCTTCATGTTGTTAAAAATAACATTTGGAGCAATAGATGAATTTCCCGGAATGCGATACACGGCGCGAACGGTCAGCATGGTGCCGAAACATTTTATTGGTCTGCCAATGGGGTTTTCGTTGTTGAATATTCTTTTGGCACAATCTTCAGAAAGAGCCACGCTTGTTCCGTCCTTTAGAGCTGAGGTTGCATTTCCCTGCACGATCTGGAAAGGAAAAAGAGAAAAGAAACCACTTTCGACATTGATAATTTTATCTGTAAATTCCTTTTTTCCGTTGTAAATAATTTGGTCCTTCTGATACCAATTGTCTGCGTAAACGATGGTTTCTACATTGGAATCATTTTCTAAATATGCTTTTAACCGTACTGAGTTTTCAGCTCCGGCCGGCATGTCGCTTAATTGAACTATTATCTGATAGACATTATCTTTCTCCAGATTCCAGGCATTGTAACTTTGTTCGTTATTCCAGTAAAGCAAAGCGAAAATGATTCCAGTAATTCCAATAGATAAGCCCAGAACATTCAAAGCCGTAAACAGCTTATTGTTTTTGATGTGGTAGATAAATATGTTGGTCCAGTTTTTCAGCATGTTATTCATATTTTAAATAATGTAGAACATCGACTTTTGTTACCTGATAGGCTTTCGCTAAAACAATGGTAAGTGTCAGAAACAATAAAGACACAAAAGCAATGATAAAGGGTAAAACCGGAATGTCTATTCTGAAAGCAAAATTCTCCAGCCATTTTTGTAATAAAAGATAGGCCGGAATAATTCCGATTACAAAGCCAATTATACAAAACAGCACATATTGTTTGGATAAATCTTTCAGTAAAACATTGGTTTCTGCACCAAGCGTTTTCCTGATGGCGATTTCGCGTAATCTTCTTTCCATCGAAAAAGAAGCCAAAGCAAATAATCCGAAAACTGCGATGA
Organism: Flavobacterium sp.; assembly: GCA_039933615.1. Taxonomy (GTDB): domain Bacteria; phylum Bacteroidota; class Bacteroidia; order Flavobacteriales; family Flavobacteriaceae; genus Flavobacterium. Next base: position 2,913 of record JBDTNT010000075.1, read on the forward strand.
GGATAACAATTACGTTTAAGAGGGCAAATAAATCTCTTTGATCTTCATATTTTTTATAGGTTCTGGCGAAGTTTTTATCAACAAAATTATATTCAAACGGATATTCAGAATCTACTTTTGCAGACCAGAAATCCTTAAGAGAAGAAATAGTCTTTGACATGTTTTTTGGAGAAAGCTTTACGGAAATGTTTTTTATATTACCCTGTGTCCATTTCTGGGCATTTATGTGAAAGAAAATCATGGGACTAATTTCACTTTCTAAGCCAAAATAATGGAAGTTTTTAACGATTCCCACCACTTTATATTTTTTGCCTTGCCAGTCAATTATCTTATCCAGAGGATTTTTTTCATTCATAATTTTGGCGGCCACTTCATTCAGTAAAACATTAGAAATAGTATCTGAAGACAGTTTATCTGTCAGATACCTTCCTTTTATTACTTTTATGTTTAACATTTCAAGCATTCCGAAATCAAATCCAATTTGTTGAATTATAACCTCTTGATTGTCTTTGTAATGTAAACCTGCCCATGTGTTTTCTGGCCCTCCAATAGAAAATGCTCCTGTTGAAACAGCTTCAACGCCATTAATTCTCTGAATTTCCTGTTTGATTGTTTGGTAACGTTCAAATTGCCCTTTTCCTTTTTGTTCTCTAAAAGCAATGTTCATTACCTGAGATCCTTTAAAGCCTAAATCTTTTTCTACCATAAAATTGACCTGCCGGTAGACTATAAAAGAGCCTATGATAAAAAATGTTGCTATAGCAAATTGTAAAACAAGCATACTGTTCCTCATCCAGATACCGCTTTTACTTCTTGAAAAATTTCCTTTTAAAACGTTCAAAACTTCAAAATTCGAAATGTAAACAGCCGGGAAAACTCCCGACACAAAAATCACAAGAATAAATATTAAGGCCAGTTGCAGGTAAAGTTGTGATCCTGTCAGAATTAAATCTTTATTTAAAAACTGATTGTAAAGGGGTAAAGAAATTTCAACAATTACCAGCGCTAACAGCATTGCAAAAAGTGTAATCAATATAGTTTCGAACACAAATTGAGCAATAATCTGAGATTTTGTAGCACCATTAATTTTTCTCACGCCTACTTCTTTAGCTCGTTTTATAGCATTGGCTGTGGCTAAATTTATATAGTTTACAATTGATAATACTAATATTAGGATCGATAAACCCATTAATATTTGTAAAAACTGAAGATTTCCTGTGCCTTCCGGAAAAGGGTAGCTTCCTTTGTAAAGTCTCGAATTTTCAAAAGGAAGTAATTTTGCCTTAAAAGGTGCACCGAATTTTTTTATAAATTCTTCAAGTGTCATTCCTTCATTTCTGGCTTGCCTTTTATAGTTTTTTTCAATAAAAATCTGATCCAGGTTTTTGACCACTAATGGTGCATCGCTCTGTTTTTTTAGTTTTAAGATTAAACCAAAATTAAAGCCCCAGTGGTCTTTATGTTTTTCTATGTCATCGTTAATAATATTTGTAATGGCATTTGGCATCACAGCTGATTTTCCGGGTAATCGATATACGCCGCGTACAACAAATAATTTATCAGCATATTGTACTTGTTTTCCAACAGGATTTTCATTCTTAAATAAGCGAAAGGCTGTTTCTTCAGAAAAAACAATACTTTGGGGATTGTGAAGAGCACTTTTTGCATTACCATATTTAAATTCAAATGGAAAAAAAGAAAAGAAACTATTTTGAGCAGAAAATATTTTATCTACCAATTCTGTTTTGCCGTTGTATTTTATCGTTTCTTTTGTATAATCGTTGTAGAAATAGCAATAATTTTCTAAATACGAAGTAGTTGATTTCAAGGCTGGTGCAGTAACAGCAGAGTTTGTCGCCCATACATTTCCTTCTCCCAGATCGTTCATAAAGATATACATTTTATCCTTTTCAGGATTCCATTGATCGTAGGAGTATTCGTCATTCCAATACAGAATTGCAA
>JBDTNT010000076.1:0-22097 GCA_039933615.1 Flavobacterium sp.
CATATTTTCAAATTCTTTTAAAGTAACCAGATTGTAATCTCCTGCAATGGTATGTTTCAGACAACAGGCCGCAACCGCAAAATCTAAAGCTCTCTGGTTGTTATTCTGATATTCTGACAAACCGTAAATCAAACCTCCCATAAAAGCATCACCGCTTCCTACACGGTCTACAACCGGAGTCACTTCTTTTACAGCAGCCTGATAAATTGCTTTTCCATCAAACAAAACGCCGCCAATTCTCTGGTGTGAAGCACTAACGGAATAACGAAGTGTGGTTGCTGCAACTTTTAAATTCGGAATCAATTCGAATAATTTACGGTACAAAACCGGAAGTGATTTTTCGTCCTGATAATTTGGGTTTACTTTAGGTATTCCCAACATAAAATAGGCGGTATCAATATCTCCCAAAATCACATTACTGTATTGCAGCATTTCCGGCATCACATCACTTGGTGTTTTACCGTATTGCCATAATTTTGACCTGTAATTTAAGTCACACGAAATGGTGATTCCCATTTTGTGTGCTATTTTAATGGCTTCCAGACAAGCTTCGGCAGCACTCTCAGAAATCGCCGGAGTAATGCCACTCCAGTGAAACCAGTTGGCACCTTCCAGAACTTTCTCCCAATCAATACTTCCTTTTTGAATAGTTGCCATCGAGCTGTGCGCACGGTCATAAACTACGTTGCTTCCCCGTGTTCCTGCTCCGGTTTCCAGAAAATAGATTCCTAAACGTTCGCCGCCATACACAATGTTTTTAGACTCTACGTTCATTTTTCGCATTTCTTTCAACGCAGAAGCTCCAATTTCGTTTTCAGGCAATCTGGTTACAAACTCTGCATTTATACCATAATTGGCCAGTGAAACACAAACATTAAATTCACCCCCGCCATAAGAAGCTCCGAAAGCTTTAGCCTGTGAAAAACGCAGGTGCCTTTCTGTCGAAAGACGCAGCATAATTTCGCCGAATGCAACTACTTTATTCATATTTTTATTTTTTTGCCAGAGATTAAAAAGATTAAAAAACCGCTTTTATCTCCTCAATCTGTGTGACTTTATTCATTTAAATTTTCATCTTAACAAAATTCAATCTCTTAGTGGTTCAAAAAAGGATATTTTAAAATTTAAAATATTCTTTTGCATTGTTGTATGAAATATCCTGAACCAGTTTTCCGATCCATTCCATGTCATTTGGAAGTTCCCCTCTTTGAATTTCATCACCTAAAAGATTACAAAGGATACGTCTGAAATATTCGTGTCTCGGGAACGATAAAAAACTTCTGGAATCAGTCAGCATTCCAACAAAACAACTGATTAATCCCATGTTTGAAAGGGCATTCAGTTGTTTTGTCATTCCGTCTTTCTGATCCAAAAACCACCATCCTGATCCGAACTGTACTTTTCCTCTGACACTTCCATCATTGAAATTTCCGATCATGGTAGCCATCACTTCATTGTCGGCCGGATTTAAGTTATAAATGATTGTTTTTGTCAATTTATCTTTACTGTCCAACGCATTTAAAAACGAAGACAGTTTTTGTGCCTGTGGATAATCCCCAATAGAATCCCAACCTGTATCGGGGCCTAAAATCCTGTGCATACGGGCGTTGTTATTACGCAATGCCCCTAAGTGAAATTGCTGTACCCACCCTTTTTCGTGATAGGTTTCTGATAGAAATAACAATATTGAACTTTGGAATTTTAAGGCCTCTTCCGGGGTTATAGTTTGGTTTTCTCTTTTCTTTTTGAAAATTGAACTGACTTCGCTCTCGGTAAAGTTTTCGAAATAAATCTGGTCCAAACCGTGGTCGCTTAACTTACAACCGTTTTGAGCAAAAAATTCTATTCTGTTTTTTAATGCGTTGCATAAATCAGAATACGAATTTATTGAAATGCCGGACACATCTCCCAAAATGTCCAGATAGGCATTATAACCATCATTAGAAATCAGGATGGCTTTATCAGGTCTGAAAGCTGTACTTACTTTTGTTCCAAAAGGATTTTTAGCAATTTTTTGATGATGCTCTAAATTATCAATCGGATCTTCTGTTGTACAGACCAATTCAGCATTTACTTTTTTAAGCAGGTTTTGCGTGCTGTAGGCCTCTGAGTTAATTTTCTCAGAGGTTTCGATATATATTTTCTCTGCTGATTTTTCATTCAGCAAATCATAGATGTCAAAATAACGCGCTAATTCCAGGTGAGTCCAGTGGTACAAAGGATTACGCATGGTGTACGGAACGGTTTTTCCCCAGTTTAGGAATTTGTCTTTATCAGAACCGTTTCCTGTAATAAATTGTTCACTAATCCCCAAAGTACGCATTGCACGCCATTTGTAGTGATCACCATTGATCCATACATTAGAAATGTTATTAAAAATGGTATTATCAGCAATATTTTGTGGTGACAAGTGATTATGGTAATCAATTATAGGTTGGTTTTTGGAGTAATTATGGTATAATTCTTCAGCGAATTTATTTTCAAGTAAAAAATTATCGTTTATGAATGTTTTATTTGCGCTCATGTCTTTTCTAATTAAGAATTATTCGTTTGATGGTTTACCTATTGTCGCAAGGATTCCGCCATCTACATATAAAATATGACCGTTGACAAAATCACTGGCTTTTGAAGATAAAAATATCGCTGCTCCGGCCAGATCACCCGGGTCTCCCCATTTTGCAGCCGGAGTTCTGCTGATTATAAAATCATTAAACGGATGACCATCTACTCTGATTGGTTTTGTTTGTTCTGTCGCAAAATAACCCGGTCCGATTCCGTTGATCTGAACATTGTATTTTGCCCATTCTGTGGCCATATTTTTAGTCAGCATTTTCAAACCGCCTTTTGCAGCGGCATAAGCGCCTACCGTACTACGGCCTAATTCACTCATCATAGAGCAAATGTTGATTATTTTTCCCTGTCTTCTTTCAATCATTCCTTTGGCAACATGCTTCGAAACAATAAAAGGGCTTACCAGATCAATATCGATCACTTCCTTAAAATCGGCAACTTCCATTTCAATCAGCGGAATTCTTTTTATAATTCCGGCATTGTTAATCAAAATATCAATTGGACCGACTTCAGTTTCAATCTTTTGAATTGCATTTTTAACTTCCTGTTCATCAGTTACATTAAACTTATAACCGACCGCATGGATTCCTTCGTTTTGAAGTTCTTTTACGGCATCATCGATTTTTTGTTGTGAAGAGTTACCGTTTACAACAATTGTCGCTCCAGCCTGCCCCAGTCCTTTTGCCATTGCCATTCCCAGTCCGTGTGTACTTCCTGTAATAAGGGCAACTTTTCCGTTTATATCAAATAATGAATTTATCATCTTATCTTAAATCTGTGATTTTACAAACATCCATATCTCCGTAATCTAAATTCTCCCCTGCCATTCCCCAGATAAAAGTATAATTACTTGTTCCAGAACCCGAGTGAATCGACCATGGCGGAGAAATTACAGCCTGGTGATTGTTCATCCAGATATGTCTTGTTTCCTGTGGCTGACCCATAAAGTGACAAACAGCCTGATTCTCCGGAATGTCCAAATAGAAATAAACTTCCATTCTGCGATCGTGAACGTGCGCCGGCATGGTATTCCAAACACTTCCCGGTCTTAATTCCGTCATTCCCATCTGCAATTGGCAGGTAGTCACAACGCTTCCGATAATCATTTGGTTTACAGTACGGTGATTCGCAGTTTCCATCGTACCCAATTCTAATTTATTGGCTTCGCCAAGGCTAACTTTCACCGTTGGGTAAGTTGTATGCGCCGGAGCTGAATTTATATAAAACTTAGCCGGATTATTGCTGTCGGTACTTTTGAAAACAACTTCTTTATTACCGCTTCCTATGTATAAGGCATCTTTAAAACCTAAATCATAAGATTTTCCTTCAACGATAATAGAACCATTTCCTCCAACATTGATAATTCCGATTTCTCTTCTTTCCAAAAAGTAAGGTGCTTTAAGAGGGTCTATAGTTTCCAGTTGTAAATCATTTTTTACAGGAACTGCTGAACCTGCAATATATCTGTCATAGTGAGAATAGACTAATACAATTTCATCCTCCTTCATTAAGTCATCAATCAAGAATTCATCTCTTAGCTGTTGTGTATCATATTTTTTAACAGCTTCCGGGTTTGACGCGTATCTGGAACTATATTTTGTCATAATTTAAAATTTAATGTAATCGATTGCACAAAAGTAAAATATTATTTTAAAACTATCTTTTAGATTGAATAAAAGTTTTGAAAATCTTATAAACCTGTAATAGGTCTGTATTTAGGAACCAAAGATTTCATAACGATCCAGCCTGTTAGATAACAAACTGCACAAATAGAGAAAATGATAAAATAACCCGATTCAATTCCATGGAAGCCCATGAAAGCCATATTGGTTTCTTTGGCATGATCAAACAATAATCCGGAGCCTTTGTTGATTATAGTAGAACCAACCCCTCCTGCCAAACCGCCGATTCCGGTAATAGTTGCAATTGCTTTTTTAGGAAACATATCTCCAACGGTCGTAAAAATATTTGCCGACCACGATTGATGTGCTGCTCCTGCAATACCGATTATAACAACCGGAATCCAGTAACTTATATATCCTAAAGGCTGAGCGATCAATGCCAATAATGGAAAAAATGCAAAAATCAACATTGCTCTCATTCTTCCTTCGTAGGGATTCATTCCTTTTTTCTCTACAAAGTAAGTTGGCAGCCAGCCTCCGATAATAGAAAGCAGGGTAATCATGTACAAAACGAATAATGGTAAAGCCGCTTCTGTAGAATCCATTCCGTAAACAGAACTCAGATAAGCAGGAGTCCAGAATAAGAAAAACCACCAGACACCATCTGTCATAAATTTACCAAAGGCAAAAGCCCAGGTTTGCTTGTATTTAAAGCAATCTGCAAAAGAGACTTTCGTTTTCGTTTCCGGAATATATCCCACTATTTTACTGTCGGCAATATCATCCTGCTGTATGTATTCTAATTCTGCCGCGTTTACTTTTGGATGTCTTTCCGGTTTATCGTACATAAAAATCCAAAATCCCATCCATACAAAACCTAAGGCTCCAATGATGATAAATGCCATCTCCCATCCAAAAGATTTTGCAATAAAGGGAATGGAGATTGGAGCTGCCAATGCACCAACTGTAGCACCGGCATTAAATATACTGGTAGAAAAAGCCCTGTCTTTTTTAGGAAAATATTCTGCTGTTGTTTTGATTGCCGCAGGAAAATTTCCAGCCTCTCCGATTGCCAGGACAAAACGCGCAAAAATAAATAAGCTCACACTTACATTAATTACCATTCCGGTATCATTAACGTTACGAATAACTTCTTGTGCACCTTCAAAACCTACAAACCAGTTTCCGGTAATTATTCCTGATGTTGCGATTCCGCAAAAGGCATGCAGACAGGCCCCTACAGACCAAATTCCGATTGCCCAGAGAAATCCTTTTTTGGTATCTAACCAATCCACGAATCTTCCTGCAAACAATAGGGAAACGGCATAAAAAATGGAAAACAAAGCGGTAATATTTCCGTAATCATTATTTGTCCAGTGAAATTCAGGAGCTATAAAATCGTTCCAGGTCAAGGAAAGTACCTGCCTGTCTAAGTAATTGATTGTGGTTGCAAAAAATAACAATCCACATATACTCCAACGATATTTTCCAACAGCGGTGTTCTGGCTCATAGTAACTGAATTGGTCTGGTTCATAATAACGATTTATTAGATAATTTATAATTCTGGTAAAACAATTTCAATAGGTTAGCTTCCTGCAGTATTTCATTCATCAAAAATTAAATGCAACAAAAAATCAAAAAAAATGTAATCGATTGCACAAATATAGTTTTAAATCTTTAAAATCCAAATAAATTACATATAAAATTATTTTATTATAATAAATAAACATATCGTACAAAAAATAGAATACTAAATTACATATTAAACAATATATCTGTTAAATGCCAATATGTAAAAAAAATCCGTTTCAGGTGTCAAAATTGTCCTAAAATTAGCTATTTTCTATCATTTACAAGCATTTATTAGTGTAAATAATACAATTATTAGTTTACTGGCATAAATTTGAAGCAATAAAAACCTTAAATTTGAATTTTATCAATTCAAACAAACTCTTACTAAATTCTTATTCAATTGAAAAAATTAAAAACGCTAATCTTAAAAAATGCATTCCTAAATCTGTTTTTCTTCTTAGGAATATTGAATCAAATGAAGGCACAAAATCAGGTTATACCACTTTGGGATAAAATACCGGGGGAAATAAAAGCGCCGGATTACAGTGAAAAAGAACAGGTAAAGGATGGAAAAGTACAAAGTACAAGTCAGGTCACAATACCAACTTTAACTGTGTTTCTGCCAAAGGAAAGCAAGCCAAACCAAACTGCTGTCATTATATTCCCCGGCGGTGGTTATATGCATCTGGCGATTGATAAAGAAGGTACAAAAGTTGCGGAATGGTTCAATAGTATTGGAGTTGTAGCTTTTGTTCTGAAATACAGGCTGCCAAGTGATGTCATCATGAAAGATAAAACTATAGGTCCATTACAGGATGCTCAGGAATCGATACGTTACGTAAGACAACATGCTTCAAAATGGAATATCGACCCGAATAAGGTTGGTATTATGGGCTTTTCTGCCGGAGGTCATCTGGCTTCAACTTTGTCTACTCATTATGCTGATAAAGTATATGAAACAGCGTCTAAACTAAGTGCACGTCCGGATTTTTCGCTTTTGATTTATCCTGTAATTTCCATGCAAAATGAAATAACCCATAAAGGTTCACAAATTAATTTACTGGGTCAGAATCCTTCTGCGGAATTAATTGATTCTTTTTCAAATGAAAAAAAGGTTACAGCTCAAACACCGCCAACATTCCTGATACACGCGACAGACGATGGAGCCGTTTTACCGGAAAACAGTATCAATTATTACCTGGCACTCAAAAAAAATAAAGTTACAGCAGAATTACATTTATATGAAAACGGCGGCCATGGCTTCGGGTTGGGTATTGGAGACACCAATAAATACTGGACCAAACAATGTGAGGACTGGCTAAAAAGCAATAAATTTTAAAACCGGATACCCTGAATAAAAAAAGTCTATAGATTTAGTTAAATAACAACCAAATCTATAGACCATAGAAAAACAGACTTTATTTTGTATTATTTCAAATTTCTACAAAACTACCCACGATCAAATGAATGTGTCAAATTTTCTTTCCTAACTAAATTGTTTTTCTCCAAAAAACAGTAACAGCAGAAGCCTTAATAATGACTGAAAAGGCAAAAAAACATAGATCATATTCGACTTCTGTGATACAAATTTACATTGTACTTTAGAGAAATAATTACGGTTTCCCACATTCTGACAAAATCTTTTTAATATTTTACAATTCTATAATTTTAGTCTCCTGTCTTATATCAAGTTAGCAATTTAAAAAAAAGGTAAATTTTTAAAATAAATTATTGGCTCAAAAAAATGAGTCTGGCTTGAGACTTCAGAATGCGACTGAAATCTTATTTCTTATCCTAGATTAAGTTCAAATAATTCTTAAACAAATTACATTTGTAAAATAAACTACTGATTATGAAAACACTTGAATTCTTAATACTCGGGAAAAATGAATCCATTTTAACAATTCTGCTAAGGCTTGTTAATGCGAATGAAAACTGGAATGCAGTTGGTTTTAATGATGAAAATTCAGCACAGGAATATTTTCTGAAAAACAAAATCGATATGGTTTTGCTAAGCTCTGCAATCGAAGACCATGTCGAAAAGGAATTTACTTCTTTTTGTTTAAAAAATCAGCCGGAAGTGGAAGTGATTGAACATTTTGGTGGGGGAAGCGGATTATTACAATCTGAAATTTATCACAGATTATATTTAAAAGGAAAAATGTAGGTTTATGGTTTTTACTTTTAATTGATCGAAAGCAAGTTACAGTTCAATTTAAATTTTAAATTTGTGTAACCCAAACGTGTTCAAATGGAGAAAAAGTATTCCGTTGCCATTTATCCTTCGCAAGATGTAATTGACGCTGTCAAAACAATAAAGGAGTATCTAAAAAGCAAAATAGATTGGTATAGCAGCTGTAATTCCACTGCTCATATTACGATTTGCGAATTTAAAATCACTGAACCTGAACTGGAAAAAATCAAAGTAAAACTTCATAAAATCTGTGATACTTTTACGCCTTTTCCGGTACAGTTAGATCACTTCGGGTCTTATGAAGTTGGTGCTTTTTTTATCGCACCGAACGAAGATTCAAAAAACAACCTAAAACCTGTCATGAAGAAAACACAGGATACATTACGGCTTTCAAACCTAAAAAAAAGCAACGATCCGCATCTTTCTATTGGCAGAAAATTAACTCCTGAGAATCTTAAAATTGCTTCTCAGCTTTTTACTACTATCGACATGGATTTTTTATGCGATTCTATTGTATTGCGTGAACTGGATCCTGTTAAAAAACAGTTTTTTGTAATTGATACTTTTTCTTTTAATAGTAATCCATTACCGGAATTGGTTCAGGGAAGCTTATTTTAACCGCATGGTTCGCTAAGTCACAAAGATAAATTTATAAGTATGTCATTTCGATTTCGAAGGAGACCCGAGCGATAGCGAATAGGCAAAGCAAATCACACAAGCAGTGCACACACTGAAATGGAATATTGGATGCGATTTCTCCTTCGTCGAAATGACACGATTGAGGAAAAGAAAATATAGTTTAGAATGGGAAACATCTAGTTTGTCATTTCGACGAAAGGAGAAATCACATTCGTAATTTGACAAAGATTGGCAATTTTCTGTATAGATCTTCTGGTGCGATTTCATCTTTCGTCGAAATAACACAAACATTCACAAACTATAGGAATCTCAAACCTAAAACAAAAAAACCTTTATCCCAATCTTTTCGTATATTTGAATTTTACAATTCACTTATGAAATCACTAGATTCATTTTACCAGGATATTACCGAAGGTTCTTCCGTTGAGCCAAGCTCTTTACTGCCGAACGATATTAAAAAGGAAATCGGCCACTTTAATGTATTCAGTATTAAAGAACTTCTGGACAGGCTTCAGGGAAAATCAATTATGCCTTATGACAGAAGGGCTTACTATAAAATAAGTCTGATAAAAGGTAAAAACAGGGCTGAATATGCAGACAAGATTATTGAAATAGAGAAGCATGCGCTTTTATTTGCAACACCAAAAATCCCTTATAATTATCTTCCACAGGATACGAATCAATCGGGACAATTTTGCGTGTTCACCAATGAGTTTCTCTCCAAAAACAAAAGCGGAATTGATCTCGACGAACTTCCAATCTTTGCTACAGACGGCTATCCTGTTTTTCAGCTTTCGGATGAAGAAGTCGTTGAAGTTGAACTGATATTCAACAAAATACAAAAAGAAATCAATTCCGATTATGTCTATAAATATGATTTAATCAGGAATTATGTTGCCGAGTTAATTCACTTTGGACAAAAATTACAGCCTTTGACAGCGTTATATTCCAAACACAATTCTGCTGCAAGGGTTTCTTCTTTATTTGCTGAATTGTTAGAGAGACAATTTCCTATAGAATCTCCGCATCAGCGACTTATACTCAGAACCGCAAAGGATTTTGCCGACAGATTATCTGTTCATGTGAATCATCTAAATAAGGTTTTAAAAGAAAACACCGGAAAAACCACAACCGAACTAATCAGCAGCCGTTTGACCAACGAGGCCAAAATCCTTTTAAAACAAACTGACTGGAATATCTCTGAAATTGCTTATTCTCTGGGTTTTGAAGAATTAGCCCATTTTTCCAACTTCTTTAAAAAACAAACCTCTTATACGCCATTGGCATTCCGTTCTTAATATCGTGATTTGAATTTTGCAAATATCGGTTTGATATTTACAATTCCACAATACTACTTCACTCCTACCTTTGTCTTATCAATTTAAAAGATCGAAAAGATGAATTTATCAAACAACAAAATTTTAATCACGGGCGGTGCAACCGGTATCGGACTGGGGTTGACCCAACGATTAATTGAAGAAAATAATACTGTAATTATTTGTGGAAGAAGAGAATCGGTTTTAAATGAAGTGAAAGTTCAATTTCCGTCTGTAATAACAAAAGTATGTGATTTAGCTGTTGAAGCAGAGCGCGTAGCCCTTTACGAATGGATTAATGAAAACCACAGCGACCTCAATGTATTAATCAATAATGCAGGAATCCAAAAATGGGTTTCGGTAACTGATGCCGATTTTTACGAAAGTGCAAAAACCGAAATCACGACCAATATTGAAGCCCCTTTACATTTGACTTCTTTATTTATGAATTTAAAATCGCTGACAACGGTGATGAATGTAACTTCTGGACTGGCATTCTCCCCTTTTGCAAAAGTTCCGGTATATTCTGCAACGAAGGCCTTTTTCCGTTCTTTTACGATATCCCTTCGCCATTTATTAAAATCAAAAAATATTGAAGTTATCGAAATAATTCCACCCGCACTTAATACCGATCTGGGCGGAACTGGTTTACACGATGCACACCCAAGTGTAAGCAGTTTTATCGAGTCCATCTTTGAGCAATTAAAAGAAGGAAAAACAGAACTGACTTTTGGAACGAGCGAAACAAGATTAAACGCAAGTGTTCCGGAATTAAAAGCCTCTTTCAACGCACTTCACGGAAATTAATTCACAATTAAAAACAAATATAAAATGGCAGTAAATACAAAAATAGCCTTAGTAACAGGCGGAAGCAGAGGTTTAGGAAAAAACATGGCATTAGCTATAGCCAAAAAAGGAATCAATGTTATTCTGACTTACAACAGTAAAAAAGAAGAAGCGGAAGAAACAGTAAAAGAAATCGAAAATATAGGACAAAAAGCAGTTGCTATTCAGTTGAATGTGGCTCAATCTGATAGTTTTGACCGCTTTTTAGGGGAAGTAAAAACAGCTTTACAAAGTACCTTCAATACCGATAAATTTGATTTTCTGATAAACAATGCCGGAATCGGAATTCACAAACCTTACATCGAAACTACAGAAGCAGATTTTGATGAGTTGAGCAACATTCAGCTTAAAGGTCCATTTTTCCTGACTCAAAAAGCCTTGAATATTATGAATGACGGTGGCGGAATTGTAAATATTTCTACCGGTTTGGCGAGATTTTCATTTCCTGGCTATTCGGCTTATGCGTCTATGAAAGGCGGAATTGAAACACTTACTAAATATCAGGCAAAAGAATTAGGTGAAAGAAAAATCAGAGTAAATGTGGTAGCTCCGGGCGCAATTGAAACTGATTTTGGCCATGGAGCAGTTAGGGACAATGAGCAATTAAACCAGTATATTGCATCGTTAACCGCTTTGGGAAGAGTCGGATTGCCTGACGACATCGGCGGCGTGGTTGCTTTTTTATGTACGGAAGATGCACGTTGGGTAAACGCACAGCGTATCGAGGTTTCAGGAGGTATGAACTTGTAATATCCCCGAATTATTTTAAAAATTAAATCCGACAGGTTTTAAAAAACCTGTTGGGTTCATTTTAATCTAATAAACCTAATAAGGAGGCCCTTGATCAATTAGCACATTGAAAACATTACAGCTGGTAATAGCTTATAAAAAACTTATTTTTAAAATTTATCTGTCTTGATTCTGTTTTCTCAAAAGTTAATTAAACCAATATTTTTCACCCCTTTGAATCAACTCCCACTTCTTATTTATTTTTTTCATTACGATGACATAATGATTAAGATAGCCCAGAGGGCCAGAGTCTCCAACAGCAACACCAATGACCAAACATTCTTTACCTTTATAAAACATAGGGTCAGACAAAGCGATTAATTGAGTATGATATTTGTAAACAGATAAATCTTTTTCTCTTTTAGCCATAATAATATTAAAACTCTCAAAAAAAATACTTTTATATTGAAAATCTAACCTATTCCAACTTGCATCTTTTGAAAATCCATAGCTGCCATCATTTTTATCATCCTGATAGTCTTTCCGCATTTTCTGAAAATCAGTTTCATCATAAAGAGGTTCCAAAATCCCAGCTTCTCTTACCTGTATACCGTTTATTCTATTAAATGGCTTATCATTAAGCTTTCCTTCTGCAAATAGTTTTAAAGTTTGATTTGCACTTATTTTTTCTCTGACTATAATAATCGTTTGACTTTTGTCTATTAGCAATGTTGTCAAATAAGCATTAATAGCATCATATTTATCTTTCTTTGATTGAGAATATGTTGTTATAGAGCATATCGTAATTAAGAATAGGGTGGATAACAGATTTTTCATACTATTTGTTTTTTATAAAATCTTCACATTTTAAACCGAGGGGATATTGTCTGTTTCCTCCATTACTTTGAGTATCACTTCCTGATTGTTCGCAGCCAAGTCTGTTTAAAATTCGACTTCTGCCAGAAGATCCTACAGGAAAAGTTTTATCAAATATAGGTGTCCCTTTTAATCCTCCCCAAGCCAGATCAAGATATTCCTGCCTAACAGTTGAAGCTGCAGTATTTCCTGTTTGAAATTCCTGAAGTGTATAAGCTATAGCTTTAACATAACTTTCTGCCATTTGTTTATGATGAAGATCCTGTTGATCTACAAAAACTCCACCTACATAAATACCATTGTTAGGATAGTTTTTCTGAACATAAGCTTGAAAAAGAGTAGGATTATCTATAAATGTTGAAAGCCCTCCTCCAGAATAAGATGCGTCATAAAGACTTAGAAAATATGCATGTGTAATTTCATGCAGCATATTTCCCGCTAAAGACAAAGATGTTCTTGTCGTATAATTAGAACTAATTGTCGTAGTATAATTATTTGGTACATTATTGCCGTTAGTATCTTTGGTTTTCTCTGTTTGTGCAGGTTGTTCTATATTTCCACTAACAATATTTAACGTATATGCCCCATTTGCTCCTAATCTTGCCAGCATTCTGGCTATGTCTACATTCTTATTGTTTTTTAGTCTTTCTAAAACAGCCTTTTGACACGGGGTCAGATTTTTATCGGTTATTCTTTTCTCAAGTTCATTAACTAGTGCCGTTTGTTGATAACTAGCAAATGCCAATCCCATACTGAAATAGTTGTTTGGGCTTGCTTCACCTCTGAATTGATATCCTGGCAATATATAAGGAAGGTTAATATCTACAGTTTTTGGCTTTATATATACATTAACATTTTCTAACGGAATTGGATCCGGAGTTTTGTATTTAACTTCCCCGACTAACTTACCTGACTCATAAATGAAATCGTTTAAAACAATACCTTTTAAATCAGTTACAACAACATCTCCTGTAAATTCATCATATCGTTCTATAACTCTACTCGTTTTTTTCTTATTATTTAAACGCTTTTCAGGAATAAGATTAAATAATACGGTTTGTAATTCACCATTTATCATAATCTGTAAAATACTTGAATCTACATTTTTTAATCCTGTTGTGGCTTTAACAATTGTTAATTTAGCATCAGTATCTGTTATGTCTACTTGTTCAAACGAATCGAAATCTATCCTTAAATTAAAGTTGGATTTTTTTTGGGTTGATTGCTGTTTTTGAAAATCTTTCAAATAGTTCATCGATTCTTCAAATGGGACTGTTTGAAAGTAATCTTGATTATGAATAACTGATAATTCATATTTTGTGGTTTCAACTTCATCTTTATTACAAGACTGTAATATTACGACGATAATAAACGCTATTGATAAAATTATTTTTTTCATGGCTGTTAAATATTTCATAAGTTTAATCATGTAAAAATACAAAAAACAAACAAAAAAAGTAAGAAAATATTTATTTATTAAATTGACTTTTTAAATTTAAAGCTCTTTATCAGACAAAATTTGGAATATTATACTTCAATAAAAAACAAAACCCGACAGATTTAAAAACCTGTCGGGTTTGTCATTGAAATATATTGAGTTAGTAAGTATTCTATTTTAATCTTTCTGAATGATGACATCAAAACCTCCGTTTTTATCAAAGACGACATCATAAAATTTAGCATCTTTTTCGATTCCGACCTCGTAAGTAGTTTTGTTTTTATCATCAACGACTACTGCAATTTCATGAATCGCTTTGGGCGGGTAATTCTTTTTCAGGTAGGCCTGTGCTTTTTGTGGAAGCTGACTTAGTGGAATTTGTGATTCATAGGCTTTTAAATTTCCTAAATTATCATAAACAGCCAGTGCTTTCGTATTTTTATCAGCATTGAACTTTGCTTCATATCTGATTTCATCATTATCGTCCCCAACATATTCAATAGACCAGACCGGAACTTTATTTGGATACTCTTTTTCAAAAATAAATTTTATCTTTTCAGGAGGTGTAACAACTTCTTTCGTCTTAACACCTTCTTGTGCCATCAAATAACCACTGCATAAAAAAACAAGAATTAAGAATACGTTTTTCATGATTCAACTATTTAAATTAAGAAACAATCTTACAACGTAATGAAATTACTACTTTTAAATGAATAACAAATGAAGATTTTTTTATTTTTTTATCCGATCCGATAATTCCCGTTTATAGGTAATTCCAATCGGTAATTTCTCTTTTTTGATAATGACAAAATCCTTCTCTGTCGCTTCAATTTTATCTAAAGCTACAATATAGGATTTGTGAATTCGCATAAAATTTTTCTCTGGAAGGCATTTCTCGAATTCACTTGTTGTGATAGACGCCAGATAAGTTCTTTTGGTCGTATGCAATTTTACATAATTCCCAAAACTCTGGGCAAACAAAAGCTGGTCTAATTCTATATCAACCAAATAGCCATCAACCTTTACACTAACCGAATTGACTACTATTTCTTCTTCTTTTGCTTTTACGTTTTCCGTAGCAAAAAAACGATCGATAGCCTTTAGAAATCTGGGGAAATAGATTGGCTTTAACAGATAATCAATTACACCATAATCGTAACTTTCAAGAGCAAATTCGGAATAAGCAGTCGTTAAAATCGTTTTGGGATGCACGGGAAGAATCTTTAGCAGTTCCATTCCTGAAATCTCCGGCATATTGATGTCCAAAAACATCAAATCGACTTTGTTTTCCCGAAGATAATTC
Organism: Flavobacterium sp.; assembly: GCA_039933615.1. Lineage (GTDB taxonomy): Bacteria > Bacteroidota > Bacteroidia > Flavobacteriales > Flavobacteriaceae > Flavobacterium. The sequence goes on from JBDTNT010000076.1 coordinate 15,108, forward strand.
ATGGCCTCAATACCATTATAACCCTGAAAAACAAGTTCCAAATTTGGATTTTGCTTTATATAATTGACCAGGACATAATGCGCTGCCGGTTCATCATCAACAATAATACATTTTTTGGATTCAATCATTAGACAAACTTTTTCAGTTGCAATTTCAAATCAACTATATACGTATTTTTATTATCCTGAATATTCAGTTTGTAGTCTTTTCCGTAAATCAGGTTCAGACGTTCGGTTGTATTTTTCAAACCAATTTTAGTCGAAATAACATCTGTTTTTTTCGTTGGAATTGAATTGACAACATGCAAATGCAACAAACCATTTTCGACTGTAACGATAATCCGTACAAAACATTTCTCGATAGCGCAGGTCCCGTGTTTAAAGGCATTTTCAATAAAAGCAATTAACAGCATTGGTGATACTTTATAGGCATTTTCATTATCAATCTTACAATCATATGTAATGTCACAGCGGTATCCCACTCTTTCTTTTTCAAGCTGAACATAACTGTTTATAAATTCCAGTTCGTCCTCTAAAGATACACATTGTTTATTATTGCTTTCCAGCTGATAACGCATTAGCTGCGAAACTTTCATAATCAGGTCCGGCGTTCTGTCCGGAAATTCCAGACTGATTCCGTAAAGTGTATTGAAAGTATTGAACAGAAAATGAGGGTTCAATTGTCCCTTCAGAGAATTCAACTGCATCTGATTGAACAATAAGGTTTCATCGGTTTGTTTCCTGTGAATCCTGTAGAATTTAAATACGATAATCGGGCTCAGAATGCAAACCAGTGTTCCTAAAACGCTGGCGAGCTGGTAAACATAGCTTCTCTGATGTGAATTTTGGTACAAACGACAATTACTGAACATATCCAGCATTGTTATTTCATATAAAACAAGAGAAAATATAAAAACCCCAAACAGCGTCAAAAAGATATAGGTCAATGGTCTTCTGGTTTTGAAAAGTATTGGTAACAGGAAAAAACGGTTGAACTGGGCATGCATGTATAAAATAAAATAGAAAAAAACACCCATGGATATGGACGTAAAAGAGCTGAACAGCATCCAGTCATTTTTTAACGTATAGATCGTAAATGAAAAGGCAACAACAGCAATTTCCTGCCACCATTTGTTATCCAATATGTTATCAAATTTTTTATTCATTTTTTAAACTTAAAATAGTCTACAAATTAACCACAAATTTTTATTTTATTTTTTTATTAAATGACAAATTCAATTGGTCATTTATAATCGTATTACATCATTTAAGATGACAGAAATCATTGGAAGTAAAATAATTTTGTTTCATAATTTCACACTTTGAGTTTTATGTATTTCAAAAAAATTACTTTATTATTTTTCTTGATTTTTGCCTCAATTGGTTATTCACAAACCCTGTCTTTAAAAGAAGCTATAAAAACAGGTCTTGAAAACTACGGTTCAATCAAAGCAAAAAACAACTACAGCAGCGCTTCGCGAGAAACGCTCAAACAATCCCGCAGAGATTATTTACCGAATCTAAACTTATCTGCACAACAGGATTACGGAACCATCAACGGACAAAATGGTGCCTTATATGGCTTCAACGGTTTAGGAACTGCTTCTTCCGGACCTGCTTTAGCGGACCAAAACTGGAATTCTGCCTTTGGTGCTTTGTATTTAGTCAATATGAACTGGGATTTTTTCACCTTCGGAAAAACTCAGGAAAAAATCAATCTGGCTAAAATAGATGTACAGGCCAAGGAAAAAGACCTGACTCAGGAAAAATTCCAACAGGAAATCAGGATTTCAGCTGCCTACCTTAATTTACTGGCAAGCCAGCGGTTATTAATTTCACAGAAAAAGAATTTATCCCGTGCTGAAGTTTTCAAAAAAACAGCTGCGGCCCGAGTTAAAAACGGATTATTGGCCGGAGTCGATTCTACTCTTGCCACTGCTGAAGTTTCTAAAGCCAAAATTGCCTTGAATCTTGCCCGAAATTTCGTCAAAGAACAAAACAACAAACTGGTTGATCTGATGGGCGTTGCTCCTCAGGATTTTGCTACCGATACGCTGTTTGTCGCTCAGATTCCAAAAGAATTATTAGTGGCCGAACAAACTACTGATAGTCTTCACCCGTTATTGCAACTTTATAAGACCAAAATTGATTACAGCAATCAGCAGGTTAAATTATACAAGCGTTTTTATTATCCGACAATGACAGCATTTGGTGTTTTACAAACACGTGCTTCAGGATTTCAATCTGATTATGTTACCGATCAGACTGCTTTTTCCAGAAATTACTGGGATGGTGTAAATCCGGATCGCAGCAACTATTTGGTTGGAATCGGAATCAGCTGGAACCTTACTACACCGTTCAGAATGAGCAAACAGGTAAGTGCGCAAAAATATGTTTCGCAGGCTTTGCAGGAAGATTACAATCAGGCCGACAGAGAGCTGAAATCGCAATTGAGTTTTGCAGAAGATAAAATAAAAGTCAGTCTGGAAAATTATGCCGAAGCACCCATTCAGGTAAAAGCGGCACAACAGGCTTACCTGCAAAAATCGACTTTATATAAAAATGGATTAACAGATCTTACCGATTTAACACAAACCATTTTCACCTTAAATCGTGCTGAAATCGATCGGGATATTGTCAATAATAATGTATGGCAGTCCTTTTTACTGAAAGTTGCCGCATCAGGAAATTTTGACTTATTTATAAATGAATTTTAATTATAGATCCTAATGAATTTAATACGTTTTGCACTCCGCAAACCCATCTCCATTTTAGTAATGGTTGCCGGTTTATTTTTCTTCGGAATTGGTGCTATCAAAGATATCAAGGTAGATATTCTTCCAAAGATGAATTTACCGGTAATCTACATCGCACATCCTTTCGGAGGTTATACTCCGGATCAGATGGAAGCTTATTTCGCAAAGAATTACGTGAATATTTTACCTTTTGCCAATGGAGTAAAATCTGTTGAAACCAAGAATATTCAGGGGTTAATGATTATGAAATTAACCTATTACGAAAATACCAACATGGCTCAGGCTGCAGCCGAATTGAGTTCATTATCCAATAGAATCCAGGCGGCATTTCCTCCGGGAACCCAACCTCCTTTTATCATACGTTTTGATGCCTCTTCCCTGCCAATCGGACAATTGGTTTTAAGCAGTAAAATCAGATCAAACAACGAATTACAGGATTTAGCCAACGTTTATGTTCGTGCTTCCTTTACTGCAATTCCAGGTTTATTATCCCCGGCACCTTTCGGTGGAAGTCCAAGAACTGTTGAAGTTAATGTTGATCCGGACTTATTACGTTCACACAACCTGACACCCGATCAGATTGTTGACGCTATTCGTCTGAATAACCAAACAGCTCCATCAGGAAATGTTAGAATTGGTGATAAAAACTTTATTACGCCAACCAATAATACGATTAAAGATCTTAAAGATTTTGAGCAGATTCCGTTGTTTAAAGGCGGTGTTCAAAACTTAAAATTAGGAGACGTTGCCACTGTAAAAGATGGTGCTGATATTACAAACGGTTATGCTTTGGTAAACGGTAAACGTTCGGTTTATATCAGTATTGCAAAAGCGGGAGATGCCTCGACCTGGGATGTGGTTCAGAAATTAAAAGCGGAACTTCCTAAAATTCAGAGTACACTTCCTGAAGATGTACAATTATCTTATGAATTTGACCAGTCGGTTTACGTAATCAACTCCGTTAAAAGTTTGATTACAGAGGGAATTATCGGAGCCGTTCTGACCGGATTAATGGTTTTACTTTTCCTTGGAGACAAACGTGCTGCATTGATTGTAATTTTAACGATTCCGATTTCGATTATTTCCGGAGTTTTATTCCTGAAACTATTCGGACAGACCATCAACCTGATGTCTTTAAGCGGACTAGCTCTGGCAATTGGTATTTTGGTGGATGAAAGTACGGTTACCATTGAAAACATTCACCAGCATCTTGATATGGGAAAACCCAAGGCGCTCGCCATTTGGGATGCGTGTCAGGAAATTGCGTTACCTAAATTATTGATCTTATTATGTATTCTTGCCGTATTTGCTCCGGCATTTACGATGGTCGGAATTCCGGGAGCGTTGTTTTTACCTTTGGCTTTAGCAATTGGATTCTCGATGATAATTTCGTTTTTACTTTCTCAGACTTTTGTTCCTGTAATGGCGAACTGGCTGATGAAAGTGCATCCAAAACACGAACATGGACCCAATATTACAGATGATGAAGCCGAGTTTAACGACTGCGGACTAACTCCGGAATCAGAAAAAGACCTTATTACACAGAAAAAAGTCCTGACTGGCAGGGAAGATCTTGATAATGATGGAAAAATAGGTTTATTTGACCGTTTCAGGATTCGGTTTATGAAAACCCTGGATCGTTTGTTTCCTTATAAAAAGGCAACTACTTTAATTTACCTTATCGGAATTACTTGTCTTGCTGCTATGATGATTACTTTTATTGGAAAAGATGTTTTCCCTAAAGTAAACTCGAGCCAGTTTCAGTTGAGAATGCGTGCTGCAGACGGAACACGTATAGAACGTACCGAAGAAAAATCAATACTGATTCTGAAAGAAATCAATAAAATGGTTGGTAAAGAGCATGTGGGAATCACCTCTGTTTATGTAGGGCAGCATCCTTCCTTATTTTCCATTAACCCAATATATCTTTTTACCGCTGGTCCGCACGAAGCTGTTTTTCAGGTGAGTTTAAAAGAGTATCATGTCGATATGGATGATTTTAAAGATGAGCTTAGAGCCAGAATCAAAAAAATCCTTCCGGATGTAAAACTGACTTTTGAGCCAATCGAATTGACGGATAAAGTTTTAAGCCAGGGTTCACCAACTCCAATTGAAATCAGGATTGCAGGAAAAGATAAAAAGCGAAACGAATTGTATGCCAACCAAATTGTTGAAAAACTACAAAAAATAGCTTATTTCAGAGATGTACAAATCGGACAGCCTATTCATTATCCGGCTTTGAATATTGACATTGACAGAACTCGTGCAGCAGAACTGGGAGTTGATATGAATGATATATCACGTTCTTTAATTGCTTCTACTTCATCATCAAGATATACCGAAAAGAATAACTGGATAGATGAAAAAACAGGTTTATCAGTAGCGGTTCAGGTACAGGTGCCGCTCAATCAAATGAAAAGCAAAACAGATATAGGAGAAATTCCGGTATTGAAAAATTCACTTCGTCCTGTTTTGAGTGACGTTGCCAAAATTACACCCGGGTTTGTAAGTGGTGAAAATGACAATTTAGGGGCTATGCCATACATTACCGTTACTGCCAACATTTACCAAACCGACTTAGGTACGGCGTCAAAAGATGTGGCAGCAACAATAAGCGGATTGGGAGAATTACCGCGTGGTTTGTTCATCTCTCCAATTGGTTTAAGTAAAGTACTGGAAGAAACATTAAGCAGTTTACAAGTCGGATTATTGGTTGCCATCATTGTAATCTTCTTAATGTTAGCCGCTAATTTTCAATCGTTCAAAGTTTCACTGGTAATTTTAACGACGGTTCCGGCGGTAGTTTTAGGAGCCTTATTAATGCTGACGATCACAGGTTCTACCTTAAATTTACAATCGTATATGGGAATCATTATGTCAGTTGGGGTTTCTATTGCCAATGCCGTCCTTCTCGTCACAAATGCAGAACAATTGCGTAAGCGAAACGGCAACGCATTACAATCGGCACGTGAAGCAGCATCATTACGTCTTCGTCCGATTATCATGACCTCTGTAGCGATGATTGCGGGAATGTTGCCAATGGCAATTGGACACGGAGAAGGCGGCGATCAGGTTTCACCATTGGGTAGAGCCGTTATTGGTGGATTATTATTCTCGACCTTTGCCGTTTTACTTATCCTGCCGCTTATCTTTGCCTGGGCACAGGAAAATACTACAACACAATCCGTTTCTTTAGATCCTGAAGACGAAGAAAGCATCCATTATATCTCATCATTAAAATCAGAAAATGAAATCGCCACTAAAAAATAATTTGTTGCAAACAAATTCCAATAAATAAAAGGCGATAACATAAATGACCCATATAAAAATAAATTTCACATTTATGAAAAGTAATATTATAAAATCAACCGTATTATTGTTTACCGCTTTAGTGGTATTAAGCAGTTGCGAATCAAAGAAAAAAGAAGAAACTGCTACTCCGGAACTGGAACCTAAAACAGAGACTTTTCTTTTAGCCAAAGAAAAACTAACAACAGAATTGCGTTTACCGGCTGAATTAACCGGTTTCCAACAAGTTGATTTGTACGCTAAAGTAAGCAGCTTTGTAAAATTGCTAAAAGTAGATATTGGTTCTGAAGTAAAAAAAGGACAGCTTCTGATTGTTTTGGAAGCGCCAGAAATCAGTTCACAACTGGCTGCCGCCGAATCAAGATTAAAATCAATGGAAGCGATTTATGCGACCAGCAAAAGTACCTACAACCGTTTGTATGAAACGAGCAAAGTAGAAGGAACGATTTCTAAAAATGATTTAGAAATGGCAAGCGGAAAGAAAAACTCTGACTACGCACAATATCAGGCGGCAGTTGCAGGACACAAAGAAGTTTCGATCATGAGAGGTTACCTTGAAATCCGTGCTCCTTTTGACGGAGTTGTATCAGCGAGAAATGTCAATTTAGGAACTTTTGTTGGTCCGGCAGGAAAAGGTTCTGATTTGCCTTTATTGACCATTCAGCAGCAAAATAAATTGCGTTTAGCCGTTTCTATTCCGGAATTATATACCGGATATTTACATAACGGCGACGAAATGAGTTTTAATGTAAAATCATTACCGGAAACTTTTAAGGCGACAATACAGAGAATGTCTGGAGCTTTAGATTTGAAATTGCGTTCTGAGCGCGTAGAAATGGACGTACACAACACAAAAGGAAATTTATTACCGGGAATGGTTGCCGAAGTTTTGTTGCCGCTTAACGCGAAAGACAGCACATTTGTAA
>JBDTNT010000077.1:0-1875 GCA_039933615.1 Flavobacterium sp.
ATAATTTTCCATTTTTATTTTTCTTCGTTATGAATTACGGCTACTGGTTTTCCAGTAACTTTTTCTTGTAAATATTGGAATACGATGAATAAGACCGGGATGATAAACAACCCTAGAATTACTCCCGAAATCATTCCTCCGGCGGCACCAATACTAATCGAGTGGTTACCCTGAGCCGATGGGCCTTTGGCACTCATCATAGGAATCAGTCCAACTACGAAAGCCAGCGACGTCATAATAATCGGACGCAAACGCAGTTTGGCGGCATCGATGGAAGCTTTTACTAATGTCTGACCGGATTTTCGTTTTTGTACTGCGAACTCTACAATCAGAATCGCATTCTTGGCGAGCAGTCCGATAAGCATTACCAGTGCAACCTGTACATAAATGTTATTTTCGATTCCGGTTAAACCAATGGCTACGAAAACTCCAAATATACCTGCAGGGATTGATAAGATTACGGCCAGAGGCAAGATGTAACTTTCATATTGTGCAGCAAGTAAGAAATAGATGAATATCAAACACAATAAGAAAATTGTTGCCGATTGCCCTCCGGAAGAAATTTCTTCACGGGTTTGTCCTGAGAACTCATAACTGTAACCTGCAGGTAATTGCTGTGCTGCAACTTCTTCGATTGCTTTGATGGCATCTCCTGAACTAAATCCGGGTTTTGGAATCGCATTAATCGAAATAGAGTTAAACAGGTTATATCTTGAAGCAGTTTCTGAACCATAAATACGGGTTAGTTTTACTAAAGTATTTATTGGAACCATTTCGCCATTTTTGTTTTTTACAAACACACGGTCAATAGCGGACGGATCTGCTCTGTCGGCAATATCTGCCTGTACAACCACTCTGTAATATTTACCAAATCGGTTAAAATCGGATGCTTGGGCACTACCAAAATAAGCCTGCATGGTCTGCAGAATATCTTTGACTTTTACACCGAGCTGATCTGCTTTTGCGTCATTGATATCCAATTGTAATTGCGGATAATCGGCTTTGAAACTCGTAAAGGCTACAGCAATTTCCGGACGTTTCATCAATTCTCCAATGAAGTTTTGTGAAATTCCACTAAACTTATCCAGTTTACCACCGGTTTTGTCCTGTAAAACTAAATCTAACGCTTCAACATTACTAAAACCCGGTACGGTTGGGAAACTGAATACGAAGAAACTTCCTCCTGAAATCGCACCTAATTTGCCACGGACTTCATTCATGATGTCATCGATGTTTTTAACGGCACCGCGTTCCTCATTTGGTTTAAGCAATACGAAAACAACTGCTGATGATGGACTTGTAGAGTTCGTCAATAAGTTGAAACCGGATATTGCGGTTACAAATCGGGAAGCATCCAGACCTCTTAAGGTATTTTCTGCCTGCGTCATTACTTTTTGAGTTCCGTCTAATGATGTTCCTGAAGGCGTATTTACTGCAATAGCAATAAATCCCTGATCTTCTGTTGGAATAAATCCGGCCGGAGTTGTTTTAACCATTATAACCGTAGCGAAAGTAATTAAAGCCAAACCTCCTAAACTCACCCATTTGTTACGGATTAAGAATTTTAATCCACCAACATAACGGTTGGTCAGATTGTTGAAACTGTTATTAAATCCGTTGAAGAATTTTTGTTTAAATCCTTGTTTTACGTATGGAGTATTTCCATCATGTGCAGCATGATTATCCTTTAAGAATAAAGCGGCAAGGGCAGGACTTAAAGTCAAAGCGTTTACAGCCGAAATTACAATTGCAATTGCCATTGTAAAAGCAAACTGACGATAGAAAACTCCGGTTGAACCTTCCATAAAACCGACCGGAAGGAATACAGCAGCCATTACCAGCGTAATCGAGATAATAGCACCCGTAATTTCGTGC
>JBDTNT010000078.1:0-12500 GCA_039933615.1 Flavobacterium sp.
CTAATTTCAATGCATTTTCGTTTGCTTCAGCTCCAGAACTGCATAAAAACAATTCGTAATTTTCTAATCCCGAAAGTTTTCCCAGCTTTTGAGCCAATTCAACCTGTAAAGGATTCTGAATGGCATTCGAATAAAAACCCAAATGATCCAATTGATTTTTCAATTTGGCTACATAATCAGGTTGCGTGTGTCCGATAGAAATCACACCGTGACCACTGTATAAATCTAAGTATTCTATTCCGTTTTCGTCTGTAATTGTGCAGTCTATAGCTTTTACAGGCGTAATATTATATAATGGGTAAACGTTAAATAAGTTCATTTTCTTAAAGTTAAATGTTATTTGTAAAAAGTTAGATGTTCATATGTAAACGATATACATTTTACATCTCACACTTACCTTTTTACAATTTCTAAAATCCGCTTGGTTTCAAATGTAAACCTGTGGTTTCTTCTAATCCAAACATCAAATTCATGTTTTGGATCGCTTGTCCGGAAGCACCTTTGGTTAAATTGTCAATGATTGATGTAATTAAAACCCGGTTTCCTTTTTTCAATAAACTAATGATACATTTATTGGTTTGCACCACTTGTTTCATGTTGATGTTTGTTGTTGTAACCGTTACAAAAGGTTCGTTTTTGTAGAAATCCTGGTATTTTGCAACCAAATCTTCTAAACTTTGTTCTGATGCTGTATATAAGGTAGCAAAAATTCCTCTGGTAAAATCCCCTCTGTTTGGGACAAAAATTAATTCATCGGAAAAATCTGCCTGTAACTGATTGACGCTTTGATTGATTTCTCCCAAATGCTGGTGCTCAAAAGCTTTATAATGCGACATATTGTTATTTCTCCAGCTGAAATGAGAGGTTTCGGATAAACTAACTCCGGCTCCTGTGCTTCCCGTTGTAGCATTAATATGAACATCCGTTTTCAATAGATTATTTTCAGCTAAAGGCAATAAAGCCAATTGAATAGCGGTAGCAAAACAACCCGGATTTGCGATATAATTTGCTTTTTTAATTTCAGATTTATTCAATTCGGGTAAACCATACACGAATTGTTTTCCTTCAAAATTGGAATCTTTCGTTAATCTGAAATCATTTCCTAAATCGATGATTTTTGTATGACTTGCGAATTTATTTTCCTGCAAAAACGAAATAGATTTTCCGTGACCCAAACATAAAAAAACAACGTTTACATCTGGATTGATAACATCCGTAAAATTCATTTCAATATCACCCATCAAATCGTGATGTGCCACAGAAAGTGGTTTTCCCGCATTTGTAGTACTGTAAACAAAATCGATGTTTACATTGGGATGATACATTAATATTCTGATGAGTTCGCCGGCCGTATAGCCCGAACCACCAATTATTCCGATATTAATCATGATTTAAATGATTTACAGATGAAAATATGTTTTGGGCATTTCCTAAAATCTTAATAAATCCTTTTGCATCATCAGATGTCCAGGCATTATTCATTTCTCCGTATTGACCAAAACCAGTATTCATCAAATCATTATCTGATTCAATTCCGTCAAGCGAAAAGTGATATGGTTTTAAAGAAACCGTTACAACTCCATTTACAGTTTTTTGGGTGTCTTGTAAAAAAGTTTCGATGTTTCTCATAACCGGATCCAAAAACTGACCTTCATGAAACAACATTCCGTACCAGTTTCCTAATTGTTCTTTCCAGTATTGCTGCCATTTTCCTAAAGTATGTTTCTCTAATAAATGGTGTGCTTTAATGATAATTAATGGCGCAGCAGCCTCAAAACCAACTCTTCCCTTGATTCCGATAATCGTATCCCCTACGTGAATGTCTCTACCAATTGCGAAAGCGTTTGCCAGTTTTTCAAGTATCACAATATTGTTTGAAGGTTTATCGAATTGACCATTTATTCCAACCAACTCTCCTTGTTCAAAGTGCAATCTTACTTTTTCTTCGCCTTCTTTTTGTAATTGTGAAGGATAAGCATCGCTTGGTAATGGCTGGCTTGAAGTCAATGTTTCTTTTCCTCCGACACTTGTTCCCCAAAGTCCTTTATTGATGGAATATTGTGCTTTTTCCCAGGAATAGTGAACTCCATTCTGAGCCAGATAATCTACTTCTTCTTGTCTGGAAAGTTTTAAATCTCTAATCGGAGTGATAATTTCGATTTCCGGAGCAATGGTTTGGAAAATTAAATCAAAACGAATCTGATCATTTCCAGCACCAGTACTTCCGTGTGCGATGGCGCTTGCGCCTACTTCTTTAGCATATTTTATGGCTTCAATTGCCTGAAAAACACGCTCCGCACTCACTGATAATGGATAAGTATTGTTTTTTAATACATTTCCGAAAATCAGATATTTTATGGCTCTATCGTAATATTTATCTACAATAGTAAGGTTGGCGTGTTGTGCACTTCCTAATTCGTAAGCTCTTTTTTCTATCGCTGACAATTCTTCTGCATCAAATCCTCCTGTATCTACCAGTACAGTATGAACTTCGTATCCTTTTTCATTTTTTAAATATTTCAAACAATACGAGGTATCTAATCCTCCACTATAAGCTAATACAACTTTTTTCATTTTTTATAATTTAGGCCAATACTTTCGTATTTAGCAAGTTTGAGATTTCTTTTTAATTTAAATTCTTAGGATAAAAAACCGAAAAACAGTGTTTTATTTAAGAATAAAGCTTGTTTTATTTTTTTTAATCTTTTCAGAACAGCCTCATTAAAAGGGTGTCTTGGCGGATCCTTTTGCTTTTCTTTTGGATCATATAACATTCCTGTACACAAGCACATTTTGTTTTCTTTACTTTGTAAAATTTCGTAATTCGTACAGGTTTTACAGCCTGACCAAAAACTTGGATCGGTCGTAAGTTCTGAGAAAGGCACAGGTTTGTAACCCAAATCAGAATTGATTTTCATTACAGCCAAACCAGTGGTAATACCAAATATTTTAGCGTCCGGGTATCTTTTTAAAGAATAATCAAAAACCTTTGATTTTATCTTTTTGGCCAAGCCCAAACTTCTGTAATCCGGATGTACGATTAAACCAGAATGCGCCACAAATTTTCCGTGCTGCCAGCTTTCGATATAACAAAAACCTGCAAACTTTCCATCTGCCAGAGCAATCATCGCATCGCCATTGGACATTTTTTTCTGAATGTACTCAGGAGTTCTTTTAGCAATCCCCGTGCCTCTTAACAAAGCCGATGATTCTATCGTATCGCAAATTTCCTGCGCATACTTAAAGTGTTCTTCCTGAGTTACAACAATAGAGATCTTCATTTCAATAGTTGAAGTTAGAGTTAAAAATTAAAACATATTGTTTAGTCTGAAATCTCGAAATCAATCCAATAAAGTTAAGCAAAACAAAAATAACATCCTCTAAATCAAAAAGTTGATTATGAGAAGATATAAAACAATAAGTGCTTTCAGGATAAGTTTGTCCAATGGACAAATGATGTGATTTCAAAATGGAAAATGAATATAAATAAATACGCGGCGAAAAACTCAGTGAATACTATAGAGATAGTATCCGTACTTCGGGAGAAGTACCAGGTGAGTTTGTCCGTGACAAAGAAGTTGTATGTAAACTTATTTTATTCATCGGGGCAAAAGTACACTATTTTTTTCTTTACAAAACAAAAAACCAAAATTCTAACATTTTTTTAATGCTTTGTTATTTTTCAACAATAAAAAACCCGACAGCTAATACTAACTATCGGGTTTCTACTATTTTATTTTTTGATGTATTACTTCTTTGTAAACGGAATAACTTGTCCATTTCCTGAAATAATCATATCTACACCAGTTTTAGCTTCATTAAATTTGAATTTTAATCCAGCTCTTGCGGATTCAAATGTATCTTTTTCATTTGGTACAGCCTTAACAGAAAACTTAGGGTAATTTGTAATTTCCACATTCAGAACACTGTTTTTTTCTGTAAAATCAAGTGTTAAAGGTGCATTCTTAGTAACATAAGTTCCTAAATACCCATCTAAAACAACATCTTTTTCAACAGTTCCTTTTCCTGCAGTCCAAACATTATTACTTTCGTTATAATCCGGGAAAACATGATCAGGATCTAAAGTAATGCTTTCGATTTCTTCTGTAGAATTATGTTTGAAAGACCAGTCATTATTACGTTGCCAAACTTCAACAGGCAATTTAACTCTGGTTACTTTTCCGCTTTTTGTTTTTACATCCAAAACAATTGGCATTGGCATTTTATCAAAATTCTCAACAGTAATCACAACTCCTTTTGCAGGATCATTTTTTACATATTTAATAGAAGTAATACCCTGATCAAAACGCCAGTTATTTACGAACCAGCTTCTCCAGAACCAGCTTAAATCTTCTCCTGCCACATTTTCAATTGTTCTGAAAAAATCATCCGGAGTGGGATGTTTGTAAGCCCAACGCTCAACATAAGTACGCAATGCTTTATCAAAACGCTCTTCTCCTAAAACCTGTTCTCTTAAAATAATCAAACCCGCACTTGGTTTAAAATAACATAAAGTACCAATATTGTTCTCTTTCATATTATCAGGAGAACTCATGATCGTTTCTAATTTCGGGCCTGTTAAAGCTTCTGCATCTTCATGCAAATCCGAAGGTTTTTGCTTGTACTCTCCATTGTTAAAATCAAAAGAGCTAACAGAATTGATAAATGTATTGAATCCTTCATCCATCCAGGCAAATAAACGCTCGTTTGAACCCACAATCATAGGAAACCAAATGTGACCAAATTCATGATCTGTAACTCCCCACAAATCGTCTCCTTTAGATTTCCATCCACAGAAAACAATTCCGGGATATTCCATTCCTCCTTCATTTCCTGCTACGTTTGTAGCTGCCGGATAAGGATATTCAAACCATCTTTTAGAATAATGTTCAATTGATGATTTTACATATTCAGTTGAACGTCCGTAAGCATCATTACCGGCACTTTCTACAGGATAAGCTGATAATGCCAATGATTTTTTACCACTTGGTAAATTTATTTTTGCTCCGTCTAAGATAAAAGCCGGTGAAGATGCGAAAGAAAAATCACGTGCATTTTTTATTTGATAATGCCATGTTTTCTCTGCCGTTGCATTAGTGTTTGCAGTTGCAGCAACTTCTTCAGCAGAACGGATCATAACTGTTTTATCGCTTAGTTCCGCTTCTTGATACCGTTTAAATTGCGCTGCAGGTAAGACTTCCGATCCATTTAATAATGCGCCTGAACCTACTACATAATGATTTGCAGGAGCCGTAATTTTCACATCAAAATCACCATACTCCAAATAAAATTCAGAAGCTCCTAAATAAGGTGCTGTATTCCATCCCCTCACGTCATCATACACACACATACGCGGGTACCACTGTGCAATTGTGAAAATTTTACCATTTTTTGTTTCTAAAACTCCCATTCTGTCCGATCCTTCAAATGGAGCAACAAATGCGAATTCAATCTTAATTTTTACAGATCCTCCTTTTGAAGCAATCTCTTCCGGAAGGAAAATCTGCATTCTGGTATCTGTAACTATATATTTTGCATCAGCCTCAGTTTTTTTCTTTCCTCCCGAAATTACTTTTACAGATTTAATTTTATTTCCACCGTCAAAAACCTGCCCCTGGGCACCGTTACGACTTCCTGTCAAAGGCACAACAGCATTTCCTCTGGAATCTTCTTTGAATAAATTCTGATCTAAATTCAACCAGACAAATGACAATTTATCAGGACTGTTATTCGTATAAGTAATCTCATCTGTACCAACAAGTTCATTTGTAGTACCGTTTAACTTTACCGTTAGTTGATAATCGGCTCTGTTTTGCCAGTATTCAAATCCCGGCTGACCGCTTGCAGAACGGGTTGATGTACCATTTTTAGTGTAAAAATGTGGTGCAAATGCATCATGGTAATTGTAATTGTTAACTGGATTCGTTGCTGTTGTAGCTGGCGTTTGCTGCGCCCAAACAGAAGAAATCCCAACAAATAAAGCCATGGTCAATAAGGCTTTTAAGGAACGCTTTTTCATATTTTTTAGCTGTTTATGTAGCAAATTAATGAAAAAAAAAGCTATTTACAGAGAAAAATTAAAGCTTATATTTAATTTTTGCAAAACTTTAGGAAAAAAATAATTTCAGCTGTTTAGACGGAAAACTAAAATTTATAAAATATATTTACATTTAATAAAAACTAACTCATTTCAATTTTAAGATTTTGAATACAACAATCTCAAATTCAAGTTTAAAAGCTTCAATAAAACATGCCGGAGCTGAATTATTTTCAATAACAGACAATCAAAATAAAGAATATATCTGGGAAGGCAATCCTTCTTTCTGGGGAAAACACTCTCCCGTTCTTTTTCCAATAGTTGGAACTTTAAAAAACAACACCTACACAATTGATGGCAAAGAATATCAGTTGTCAAGACATGGTTTTGCACGTGATATGGAATTTGAATTAATTGATAAAACGCAGAATAGTGCAACTTTTTCATTACTATCTAATAACGAAACTCTTCTGAAATATCCTTTTGCCTTTGAATTACGGCTCATTTATACTTTAGAAGAAAAAGAGCTGACCATTGCTTATCAAGTAATTAACAAAGGAGACACCCGAATTGCTTTTTCAATAGGTGCCCATCCTGCAATTGCTTTACCGGATGAGTTTGAAAAGTATTCTCTTAAGTTTGAAAAAGACGAAGTTTTAAAATATAATCTTCTTGAAAATGATCTAATATCAAATAAAACTGAAGTACTGAAAACTACAGATAATTTAGTTCCTTTAAAGTATCAAATATTCGAAAATGACGCTTTGGTATTCAAATCATTAGAGTCTAATTCCCTGACCATTGTTGAGAATTCCAAACCTTATGTAAGAGTTAATTTTGAAGATTTTCCAAGTTTGGGGATCTGGACAAAAGAACAAGCTCCGTTTGTTTGTATTGAACCTTGGTTTGGTTATTCGGATACAGCTGAAAACTCAGGTGATTTATTCCAAAAAGAGGGAATTTTAATTTTAGATGCCAATCAAACATTCAATTCGAAATTCAGTATTCAAATATTATAATAAAAGACATGTTAGAATTTAATTTTACACCATTTCCAGTCATAGAAACGGAACGTTTACTTTTAAAAAGAATCACGAATGATGATGTAAAAGAAGTTTTTGAATTACGTTCGGATCCCGAAACCATGAAATATATTCCGAGACCTTTGGTAAAAACTACAGAAGATGCGCTGGAACATATTGCTATGATTGAAGAAAAAATTGTGACAAATGTTGGAATAAACTGGGGAATCACCTTAAAAGATAATCCGAAATTACTGGGAATAATTGGCTATTACAGAATACAGCCCGAAAATTACCGTGCTGAAATTGGTTATATGTTATTACCGGAATTTCACGGACAAGGAATTATTCCCGAGGCCGTAAATAAATTAATCCGATACGGTTTTGATGATTTAAAGCTGCATTCTATTGAAGCTGTCATTGATCCTGAGAATCTTGCTTCAGAGAAAGTATTAGAAAAATGTGGTTTTGTAAAAGAGGCCCATTTAAAAGAAGCTGAGTATTATGAAGGTGTTTTTTTAGACAAAGTAATTTATTCATTATTAGATAAATAACTTTTATAATAAAATATCTGGCCAAATAAAACCTGTTAAAATTATTTTTCGCACAACAGTCTGGCGTTATATTGCGTTATATTTGCACGCAAAATAAGTGATTCAAACTTATTTATGCCATGAAAAACCATTTTATGAAAAAATTCCTTATCCTGTTTGTTCTTTTATTATCTGCCCAGTCACAAAGTCAGACCTATCTAAAGTTTAATGCAGCTACAGCTTTTGTTGCCATACCAAATATTGGTATTGAAACGAGCATTGGAGAAAAAACTACTTTTAGTGTTGATGTTATGGCTTCTTTTTGGGAATCTTTTGATGGCCACAGTCCAATGAAATTTTACACGCTCACTCCTGAAGTTCGTTACCATTTTAAGGAAAAATACAACGGATTTTATGTCGGTGCTCATCTTGGACCGGATATTTATGAAATTCAAAAATGGAATTACTGGGACAGTAATAAATATGAACACGGATTTGGATACCGAGCAGGCGTTACAATTGGATATAACATCAAATTAAACGACAAATTTTTACTCGATATTTTTGCCGGTGGCGGATGGCACCAGGGATTTTATCATGGTTATTACAATGACGGAACTCCGGGAAGATATGAAAAAGCCAAAAACTGGAACAAAAGCGGAGAATGGCTTCCTTATCGCGGTGGTGTGATGCTTTCTTATAAATTAAATTAATTTACTTAAACTTAGGAATTGATTTTACATATAAATCTTCTACTTTTTTTCGTGCCCAATCTGTTTTTCTTAAAAAAGTAAGGCTCGATTTTACACTAGGATTTGAAGTAAAACATTTTACCGGAATCAATTCAGCTAAAGTATCAAAACCATAATGGTCTGCTAATTTTTCAACAATAACTTTAAGCGTAATTCCGTGTAAAGGATCTTTAGATTGGTTTTCCATCTTATATTTTTAGATAATACTAAAAAGACCGTACGCTAAAAAAGTACGGTCTTTCTTTTTTACAAAATTAGTAAATTGAAACCTAAATCATCAATTAACAATTAGAATATAAATTTAAATCCAAAAGAAAGTGGTGATGTCAGGTTCGGATTACTTCCGCCTAATGCATCATTATACAATGGTTCAACATTGGCAACATGTGCTAATCCAAAATTGGTTACTGTTGTTTTCTCTCCATTTTTTGGATCCAAGGTCGTTGAAGTGAAATTTGCCAGATCATAAGAGAATTCTACCGAGAAATTTTTAGTTACAAAATAATCGAATCCTCCGGATAATGATAATCCAAACTGTGTCACTTTTAATTCACTTTGTTTTTCTTTTCCAGTGATAACAGGTACTGCCAGCTGACCGAAGAAATACAGCGAACCTGCAACATTCCAATATTTTCTTGCCAATGGCTGGATCACAATCAAATCGGTTTTTGAAGCTGTTCCTTTGTCCGATTCCGCTTTTACATTAATTAAACCAAAACCTGCTCCAACCGCTACAGAAGGCGTAACAAATGTACCGACAATTGGCATTACCGACAAACTTGTGTTTTTTACATCTCCCGTTTTCGTTTGCTGATACCCAAACTGGGATGTTGCAAACCACGCCCCTTTTAATCCCTGATCTGTTTCCTGGGCTTTTGCTGCTAAGCCAATGAATACAATACTAACTAGTGCTACAATTTTTTTCATGATAAAGTCTGTTTTTAATTATAGAACAAAATTACCAGTAAGACTTTTCTCTAAAAATGACTAAAATCATAGATTAAAAAAAATATTAATTTTCTTTAATTTTCTCAAAGTTTTTCATTTTTATTTTACATTTGCATCCTATGTTAAAATCAGTCAATATACTTAATAAAAGAGCGCGTTTCGATTACGAAATAATCGACACCTATACTGCCGGAATTGTTTTGTCCGGAACAGAAATCAAATCTATCCGATTAGGAAAAGCAAATATCACCGAAAGTTTTTGTGAATTTAGCGGGATCGAACTTTTTGCAATCAATACTTATATCGAAGAATATACTTTTGGAAATCAATTCAACCATAAATCCAGAAGCGAGAGAAAGTTGCTTTTAAACAAAAAAGAATTAAAAACACTTCATAAAAATGTTCAGGCAAAAGGGTTAACAATTGTTCCTTTAAAATTATTCACCAACGAAAAAGGGCTTGCAAAACTACAAATCGGACTTTGTAAAGGGAAGAAGAATTACGACAAACGTGAATCTCTTAAAGAGCAGGATACCAAACGCGATCTGGACAGAATTAAAAAAGCTTATAATTAAAGGACAGATAATTGATCTGGTTCTTTGTTTCAAAATAAATCTGTAAGAAAAACAATATTTCGGTATTGTTTTTTTTAGTTTAAAAAAATGACTAAACCAGTCAAGACATTAAAAAGCCTTTAAAATGAACTCACTTCTTAAAAACGCCAGAGAACAAAAAGGACTAAAAACCCGCGAAGTGGCTCAGATCCTTGGTATTGACCAGGCATTAATAAGTAAATTTGAAAGCGGAACCCGAAAACCAACCAGAGATCAGATATCCAGATTATCACAGCTTTTAGAAATTGATTATGAAACTATAATGGTTGCCTGGCTGAAGGAAAAAATACTTTATGAAATTGGAGAGGAAGAATTTGCTTTAAAAGCAATAACGCAGGCAGAGAAGGAAATCCAAAGTAGAAAGAAAAGTGTTATTGCTGCCATTTCATCCAAAACACAAGTAATTCTGAAAGAAATCGAAGTCTTAAAAAACCAGGTTCTTTCTTTTAATCCTTTTGAATTACGCCGGATTTCTAAATTATTGGAATTAGAATTTATATACGAAAGTAACCGAATAAACGGAAATTCTTTAACCTTAGAAGAAACAAAAGCTGTTATCAATGAAGGTCTGACCATCCCCGGAAAAAGTATGCGCGAACATTTGGAAGCGGTTAATCTTCAGGAAACCATAACTTATATCAAAGATTTGAACCAGAAAAAAAATCCGTTTAATGAAAAAGAACTTCTGGTTGTTCATAATTTAATCCTAAGAGGAATCAAACCGGAAAATTCAGGTAAATATAAAACTGATTCTGAAATATCTTCAGAAATGAACTCTTTTTTTAATTGGTATGAAGTCAATAAAAACAGTTTGCATCCAATACTTCTGGCCTCAGAAGCTCATTTAAAAATTAGTTACATCAATCCTTTTGAAAATGGAAACCTGCAAATGGCCAATCTGATGATGAACTGGATATTACTGCAAAACGATTATATTTTTGCAACAATTAAAGGAACCGAAAATCACAAAAAAGAATATTTGTCTGTTTTGAAAGAATGTCACAGTAAAAACGAAAAATCATTATTCGTTAATTATATTGTTGAAATTGAAAAAGAAAATTTACTCCGGGCAACTGCATTAATTTCACAATAAAAAAGCTCCACTAAATGGGCTTTGTCTTTAATTTCTATCTTCTAATAAAGGAACAAACCTGAATTCTCCAAACTCATGTTTTTCAAATTGCGTTTCGTTTTTACGTATTAACAAAGTCATTATCTGAACATCTTCACCTAATGGAATGACAAGCCTGCCTCCTATTTTTAGCTGCGCCATAAGTGGCTGTGGAATAAATGGAGCTCCCGCGGTAACAATAATACTATCAAACGGAGCGTGATTAGGCAATCCTTTATATCCATCTCCAAAAGAAAGATGTTTGGGACGTATATTTAATTTTGGAAATAAATTCGAGGTTGTTTTAAACAATTCATTTTGTCTTTCAACACTGTATACTTTTGCCCCAAGCATGCACAAAACAGCCGTTTGATACCCTGAACCGGTACCAATCTCAAGAATTTTATGCTCTTTTTTAACTTCTAGCAACTGTGACTGAAAAGCTACCGTATAAGGCTGCGAAATAGTTTGCCCGGCCCCGATAGGAAATGCCTTATCCTGATAAGCATAATCTTCAAAACTTGAATTAAGAAAAAGATGTCTCGGGATTTTTTTTATAGCATCTAAAACTGCTCTGTCAGTAATTCCTTTTTGTTCTAAAGTATTTACTAACTGATTACGAAGTCCTTGATGTTTGGCAGTGTCTTTCAAAATTGATTTATTTTATTTTGGTAAAATTAATAAACTAAATAGTAAATCAAATATTGATTTTTAATTATTAAATCGCTAAATCTTTAATGCATTAACTTTTACTTTCAACAAATAAATTATATTTTTGTTTAAAATACATTCTCATGTTAAAAGTAGGAGTTTTAGGTGCTGGTCATCTTGGTAAAATACATTTACGTTTATTACAACAATCTGACAAGTACGAATTAGTTGGATTTTATGACGAAAATCAGGAAAATGCCGAAAGAATTTCAAAAGAATTTGGCTATAAAAACTTCAGCACTATTGCAAAATTAATTCACGCTGTTGATGTAATCGATATTGTAACGCCAACACTTTCGCATTACAAATGTGCCAAAGTAGCCATTAAATCAGGAAAACATATTTTTATAGAAAAACCTATCGCCAATACTGTTCATGAAGCTGAAGAAATTATTGCTTTAGCCAAAGAATACAATGTAAAAGGTCAGGTAGGTCATGTTGAACGCTTTAACCCGGCTTTTATCGCTACCAAAAATATGATCGAAAATCCGATGTTTATAGAAACGCATCGTTTGGCCGAATTTAATCCCCGTGGTACAGATGTTCCTGTGGTTTTAGATCTGATGATTCACGATATTGATGCAATTTTAAGTGTTGTCAATTCAAAAGTAAAAAATATCAATGCCAGCGGAGTTTCTGTAATCAGTGAAACACCGGATATTGCAAATGCCAGAATTGAATTTGAAAATGGCTGTGTTGCAAATTTAACGGCAAGTAGAATTTCGATGAAAAACATGCGTAAAACACGTTTTTTTCAAAAAGATGCTTACAT
>JBDTNT010000079.1:0-3026 GCA_039933615.1 Flavobacterium sp.
GGACGCATGGTTTTCATCCATGTAAGAGCGGTTCGATTCCGCTACGGGCTACAAATTTCAATTGATTCAGATTGAAAAAAACTTAGAAGGGAAATGGTCCGTTCGTCTAGGGGTTAGGACTTCAGGCTTTCGTCCTGGTAACAGGGGTTCGATTCCCTTACGGACTACTAAAATTAGTTGTGAATAAGTTTTGTAAAATAAAAACTGGTGTCTCCTTTTTTATTTTATTAGTTAAAACCAAAGTGATTGTTTTACAATTGTGGGAGGTTTTTCTTTTTTAACTAGTATCTATAATAATTATTACATCTAAAATTAAAAAAAATGGCAAATCATAAGTCAGCATTAAAAAGAATCAGAAGTAACGAAAAAAGAAGAGTTCTTAACAGATACCAACATAAAACTACTCGTAATGCTATTAAAGCATTAAGATTAGCTACTGAAAAATCTGATGCTGCTTCAAAATTATCAACTGTAATTTCTATGATTGATAAATTAGCTAAAAAGAACATCATTCATGATAATAAAGCTTCTAACCTGAAGTCTAAATTAACGAAACATGTTGCTAAATTGTAATTAATTACAATTTCCTAAATACAAAAAAAGCCCTCTTTTAGAGGGCTTTTTTTGTTTAAACTTTTTTCTTGTCCTGAAATAGCGGATCATGCGTAAAAGTTTTGTTGTTGTTTTAAAGTTCTATTTTTTTCTTTAGGTATTCAAGCATAGGTTGTGTGATTGGTTTGGAAAGAAAGTCTATAATGATTGGATATTTCTTTGCCTTTGCCAGATCTTCGGGGTCAATAGTGGAAGATAATACAATTACGTTTGCATTGTTGAATTCGTTATAATCTGAAGAGATAAAATGATCAAGAAATTCCCAGCCGCCCATGACAGGCATGTTTAAGTCTAAAAAAATTAATTCCGGCTTTTTGTTGACTGTATTTTTGCTGTTGTTGTATTTTAAGGTGTTAAAATGATGTAATGCTTCTTCGCCATTTTGTGCTGTGATAATTTCCTTTGAAAATGAAGATTTTGAAATTACTTTTTTGCATAACATTAACGTGATTGGATCGTCGTCAATGCATAAAATTTGCTCAAGCATATGTGTTAATTTTTAAATGTTATTGTAAATGTGGTTCCTTTGTTAACTTCGCTTTCGATACTAATTGTTCCTCCCATGGTTTCTACCTGTGATTTTACAAGATATAAACCCAATCCTTTGCTGTCAGGATAATTATGAAATCTCTGATAGAGTCCGAAAACCTTATCTCCGTTTCTTTCTAAATCTATTCCGATCCCGTTGTCTTTAAAAGTCAGTATTGCTTTATGATCAATTTGTTCAGCAGTAATAGATATTTTCAGCTTTCGGTTTTCCGATTTATATTTAATTGAATTGGTGAGCAAATTAAGTAAAATACTTTCTATATAAGCTTTGTTTGTATTTAATAATGGAACCCTGTCGAATTTGAGCTTTATAATGGGTTTGTGTAGTTCGATTTGAAAGGATAACTGGCTAAAGACATTTTCGAAAATTTCTTTTAAAGAAACTTCTTCTTTTTGCATAGAAGGGTTGTCTTTGATGATGATAACTTTTACCAGATCGTTTATAGTTTCGTTTAATAAATGTGTTGATTTATTAAAGCCTGTTAAGATTTCTTCAAGTTCTGGGTTTTCTACCGGAATATCTTCTATAAGGCTTAAAAGTCCAATTAGATTTGATAAAGGTGCGCGCAGGTTGTGCGATGTTATATAGGAGAACTGCTTTAAGTCCTTGTTGTTTTGGGTTAGTTCGCGAATGAGGTGCTCTTTTTCTGTTTCCAGTTTTTTCTCGTCAGTAATGTCTCTTTGAATAGAAATCCAGTGAGAAATAACCCCTTCGTTATTGAAAATTGGAATCGTAGAAAAGCGAACCCAGTATTCTTCTTTTTGTTTGGTGTAGCTAATCGTTTCTATTAAGCATTCCTCTTCATTTTTGATGGCTCTTAATAGTTTTTTTAATTCTTCGGAATCTGATTTTGGTCCTTTGTTGAAAATATTTGTTGATTTCCCTATTATTTCACTTGGCTGATAACCTGACATTTGTGAGAAAGCTGGATTGATGTAGACTATTTTGGGAATTCTTCCGTTTGCTGAATTTGCTTCTGTAATTAATATCGAATCTTTAGATTGTGTGATTACCGTTTCTAAAAGTTTTAATCGTTGTTCTTCTTCTTTTTGCTTGGTGATATCCTGGATGGCTCCAATCATTCTGGTAGCCCTGCCATTTTCGTCTTTTAGTAAAAAACCACGATCCAGTACATATTTATAAGTTCCGTCGGCACATCTGAAACGATATTGATCTTGCCATTTTTCGGTTTTTTGTTCAATAAATGAGTAGAGTTTTATAGACATCCTGATGCTGTCTTCGGGGTGGATTTTGTCGAACCACCATTTGGATGTTTTTCCAACTTCTGTTTGCTTGTATCCGAAAACACTTTCGATCCCTTTATTCCAT
Organism: Flavobacterium sp.; assembly: GCA_039933615.1. GTDB lineage: Bacteria > Bacteroidota > Bacteroidia > Flavobacteriales > Flavobacteriaceae > Flavobacterium. Next base: position 2,492 of record JBDTNT010000079.1, read on the forward strand.
CCAATACTGTCTTCCTGTATTTTCCAGTCCCAAATAGTATCACTGGTTGCTTTTGCTACAATATCATATTTTTCATTTGATTCTTTAATTTCTTCATTTGTCTTTTTTAATTTTTCAAAAACAGCGACATTTTTATTTTCTTTTTTAGAGAGTATGTGTCTGAAAATAAGTCCTGTAGCGGATATAAATAAAATGTCTTTTATGAAAAATAAATAAAAATATTCTTTGGACGAGATAAAGGCAGTGAGCAATTTATGACAGATTATGGCCATAAATAACGAAATGATAATATAAATCAGAGTAATTTGGAGAGTTTTACTTTTCATTACTCAAATATAGTTAAATTAACCATAATTAAAACTCATTTCAGGGGCTGAATTTACATTAATTTAATCAACTAATTACTTGTCTATACGCAAACTATCGCAGAAACGTTTTTTATATCAAAATAAAGTGTACCTTTGCACCCATTAAAAATCTCAGATGGAATCTATTAGAAACATTGCAATTATTGCCCACGTCGATCACGGTAAAA
>JBDTNT010000080.1:0-14044 GCA_039933615.1 Flavobacterium sp.
CAGATTTCAACGGAATTACTGTTGCTGAAAAATTAATCGAGCAAACTGGTGTTATTGGTGAAAAAATCGAAATCGGTGGTTTTGAAATCTTAGAAGGTGCTTTCGTTGGATCTTATGTTCACGTTAACAAAATTGCTGCATTAACTGCAATTTCTGCTGCAATTCCTAATGCTGACGTTTTAACTAAAGATGTTTCTATGCAAGTTGCTTCTATGGGAGCTGATACATTATCTTACAAAGATTTTGATCCAGCTTTCGTTGCTTCTGAACTTGCTGCTCGTATTGCTATAATCGAAAAAGAAAATGAAGAAGCAAAACGTTTAGGAAAAACTTTAAAAAATGTTCCTAAATATATTTCTTTCTCTCAATTAACTGAAGAAGTTTTAAAACAAGCTGAAGAAGATGCTAAAGCTGAATTAAAAGCTGAAGGCAAACCAGAACAAATTTGGGATAAAATTATTCCGGGAAAAGTTCAACGTTTCATCTCTGACAATACTACATTAGATCAGGAGAAAGCCTTATTAGATCAAAACTTCATCAAAGATGATAGTAAAAAAGTTAGTGATCATGTTAAAGGATTCAACGTTGAAATTACAGGTTTCAAAAGAGTTGCATTAGGTTAATATATTTTTTCAATATAAAAAGCCCGAATATTCATTTATTTGGGCTTTTTTTATTTCATTTAATTTTTACTTTTTATCAATAATCGGAAAATTCCTGGCTCGCATCAATGCGTCTGATTCAGGAGCTCTTCCTCTAAAGTTCTCATATGCTTTTTCCTGATCAATCGTATTTCCAACACTAAATACAGTATCATAAAGTCTTTTCGCCACCTCTTTGTCATAAGGCCCTTTTCCTTCAAGGAAAGCTTCATAAGCATCTGCGTTTATAACATCTGCCCACAAGTAACTGTAATATCCGGCTGCATATCCATCACTTGAAAAAATATGCCCAAATTGGGGAATCCTGTGACGCATTACAATTTCAGAAGGCATATTAAGCGCCTCTAAAGTCTCTTTTTCAAATTTATGCGGTTCTATAGTTTCTGTTGTCAAATGAAGTTTCATATCAACAAAAGAACTTGAAATAGTTTCTACAGTTGCAAAACCTTCATTGAAATTCGCCGCTTTCTCAATTCTTTCCACCAATGCATGTGGTAAAGGCTGATTCGTTTTATAATGCAGGGCAAATTTATTCAACACTTCCGGAGTGGCCAGCCAATGCTCCAGCAACTGAGAAGGAAACTCAACGTAATCTCTGGCTACGGATGTTCCGGCTAAACTAGGATAAGTCACATTCGAACACAAACCATGTAGTGCATGTCCAAATTCATGAAATAATGTAGTTGCATCCTCCCAAGAAATCAAAATTGGCTCATTGTCAGCACCTTTAATAAAATTACAATTATTAGAGACAATTGTCAGTACATCACCATCCAGCTTTTGCTGATCCCTATAAGAATTCATCCAGGCTCCGGAACGCTTTCCTGTACGTGCGTAAGGATCAAAATACCACAATCCGACAACTTTACCTGTAACCTTATTACTTACCTCCCAAACACGCACATCCGGATGATAAACCGGAACATTTGTAATTTGTTTGAAACTTAAATTAAACAATTCACCCGCAACCCAGAACATTCCTTCACGAAGGTTTTCCAATTGTAAATAAGGCTTAACTTCATTTTGATCTAAATCATACTTTGCTTTTCTGACTTTCTCAGCATAATATCTGTAATCCCAGGGTTGAATTTTAAATTTTCCTCCTTCTGCATCTACAATCTTTTGCATCTCAGCAACATCCTGATGTACTTTTTCTACGGCCGGTTTCCATACTGATTCCATTAGTGCTAACGTTTTCTGAGGGTCTTTTGCCATTTTATTAGACAAACTCCAATGCGCAAAGGAAGGAAAACCAAGTATCTTAGCTTTCTGCGTACGTAATTGTAAAATAGAAACTGAAGTCGCATTATTGTCATTTGCATTTCCGTTATCACCACGTTTTACAAAAATATTAAATGCTTTTTCTCTTAAATCCCTACGATTGGAAAAAGTCAAAAAAGGTTCGATTGAAGAACGTGTATTAGCAACACAACCTATAACATCCAATTTTCTGCTTTTTGCTTCTGCAATTGCCGCATTTTTTAGTTCATCAGGAAGTCCGTCGAAATCTGCTCCTGTTTTAAGTGCCACGTATTGATCATGTTCTTCTGCCAGTAAGTTCTGACTGAATTTCGTAAAAAGTGTTGCCAGCTGCTTGTTAATTTCAGCCACTTTTACTTTGTCAGAATTATTCAATTTAGCTCCTTCACGAACAAAATCAGTATAATACAACCAAATTAAGCGTTGTTGCTCACTGGTAAGTTTTTTACTTTCTTTTGAATTATATAAGGTTTCAATCCTTTCGAAAAGCTTTTTGTTCTGATTTATTTTATCATTGAATTCCGAAAATTCAGGAGACATTTCTGTATCTACGACGTTAAACTCAGGACTGCTTAAATTAGACCTGTAAATTCCATAAACGGTATAAATCCTTGTAATTGTTTTTCCGGAAAGCTCTAAAGCCGCTATCGTATTATCAAAAGTTGGTGCTTTTGGATTATTGGCAATAACCTCAATTTCGTTAAGCTTTTCCTGAATTGCAAACTGAATTGCCGGTTTAAAATCTGACACTTTATACGCATTAAAAGCAGGAATACCTCCGTAAGGGCCTATCCATTTTTTAAGCAGAGGATTCTCAGAATTGGTTTGTGCGTTTGACGCAAAAAAAGTTGTACCCATAAGAAAAATTCCTATTATTTTTTTCATTATCATTAATTTACTTGATCTGAATGAATTTTGTTACTGTTTCAAAAATAACGAAAAACGCCATTGAAAAGAAAAATTTAACTTTCCGTATTCTTTAAACGATCAGGCTTAATTTTATTCAAACTGTATTATGTTATAAAGAAATAACTTAAATTTGAATCTTCAATCACAAAAAGATATGTTCAAGACCAAAAAAGAAATTGTCTTTGTTATTCTTGCCGGAATTTTTATCACCAATGCCGTAGTAGCTGAATTAATAGGAGGAAAATTAATTCAGATTGGCCCATTTGTAATGAGTATAGGAATTCTGCCCTGGCCAATCGTTTTTCTGACCACCGATTTAATCAATGAATATTTTGGGGAAAAGGGAGTTAAAAAACTTTCTTTTATTACTGCCTGCTTAATCGCTTATGCTTTTTTAATATTATTTATGGCAATTGTGATTCCCGCGGCAAAAGGTATAAGTCCGGTAAATGATGAGCAATTCCTGGCGGTTTTCGGGCAAAGTATGTGGATTATTGTCGGAAGTCTTATTGCCTTTATGGCCTCTCAACTGATAGACGTTTGGATATTTTGGTTTTTTAAAAGACGAACAGGAGAAAGAAAAATATGGCTGAGAACGACCGGGTCTACCGTTATTTCTCAATTATTTGATTCGTTTATTGTCCTCGGAATTGCTTTTTGGCTACCTGGAAAAATTAACTTTGACACCTTTATTTCTTCTGCCTTAACTGGTTATATTTTCAAGCTATCTGTAGCAATTTTATTAACTCCGTTAATTTATCTCGGCCATCATTTAATTAAAAAATATTTGAAAGAAGATGACATTCATAAAGGTGAAGAAATATAAAACAATGAAAAAGCTTAGAATACATATCTTAAGTCTAATTGTTTTCTTCCTGTCAGGCTGTACCGAAAATGCTAAAAAGCAAATTATAGAAACTTCCGAACAGGTCACAAATAAGATAAAAACCATCTCTGACAAAACTATTGAATCTGTAAAAACGTATAAGAATTCAATCATAGAAAGCGTAACAACATCTGACGAAATTGCCACAGAAAGCACTGAAGTAAAAAACGATAGTGTCATAGAACCAAAATTAACAAACGAAAAATTTCTCGGTATTACTTATTTCAAGAAATTCCTTTCTGAGTGCAAAACCGGGGAAACAATAACGCAAAAAGAACTTATTGAAAATCACAATGTCCCTGCTGACGGTATCCGGTTAATCAAAAGTATTACTAAAACTGCGGAAGATGAAATTGAAGTAAAATGGAAATCTACGTGGATTGTAGAGCAAATTTCGGATGCAAAATTTACGGATGCCAAAATGAAAATTAAGTTTGAAGCCAATAAAATGTACACCTCCGGAAAAGCAATTGGGATAAAATATAATAAGAAAATTTACAATGACTTAATAATTATTGGAAATGCCGCCTATATTCCATCTGTAAAAGGATTTCATTGGAAAATCGGAAAATAATGGAAAACGAAAATAAAATTAGATGCAGCTGGTGCTCTTCAAGTGATTTATACAAAAAATATCATGACGAGGAATGGGGTGTTCCCGTTTACGATGATGCTTCCTTATTTGAATTTTTAATTTTGGAAACTTTTCAGGCTGGTCTGAGCTGGATTACTATTTTAAATAAAAGAGAAAATTTCAGAAATGCTTTTGATCATTTCGACTATAAAAAAATCGCCAATTATCCGGAACATAAAATTGAAGCTTTACTTGAAGATACCGGCATTATTCGCAATAAATTAAAAATCCGCTCTGCAGTTACAAACGCGCAGGCTTTTATAAAAATACAGGAAGAATTTGGAAGTTTTTCGGATTACATCTGGAAATTTACAGATGGAAAACCTATCATAAACAATCCAAAAACCTCAAAAGAGGTTCCTGCCACTACTCCGCTTTCCGATGAAATCAGCAAAGATTTAAAAAAAAGAGGATTTAAATTTGTGGGTTCCACCGTCATTTATGCGCACATGCAAGCCACCGGAATGGTCAATGATCACGCCGAAGATTGCTGGACGAGAGCATAGTAAAACGTCCTTATTTTTAGTTTTCAATCTTTATGGCGAAACTGAAAAATGGGACTAAAAACTGAATATTAAAAAAAAACAATTACATTTGCTTCACACTTTAGGGGTGTCTGCAATATCGCAGGCTGAGATTTTACCCTCTGAACCTGATCTAGTTCATACTAGCGTAGGGAAAAGTAAGATGACTTCTTCGCGCATTTTTATGCGTAATTGCAGCCATTCCTAAGGTAGAGATTCACAGTAGTGAATCTTTATAATAAATTCAAAATTTATAAGGAATGGAACTAAAAATCAACCAACAAATCAAACAATTCAATGCTGAAACACTTAGCGTTCAGTCGTTGCTCGATCTCGAAATTCCGAACAAACAAAACGGAATCGCCGTTGCCATAAACAGCACCATAATTCCAAAACTCAATTGGAATTCACATTTCATTCAGGAAACAGACGAAATTCTAATTATTTCTGCAACACAGGGAGGATAATTGTTTGGATATTAAATTATACCATTTAATATCCAAAATCCAACTGTGTAGAGACGCCCAGCAGTGCGTCTCTACAGAACATTCCACATTTCACATTTCACAACACACATCTTACAAAAAAAGCCATGACTAACGAAGAACAAATATCCCGAACACCATTTCCAAATTCTAAAAAAGTATACGTAAGCGGAGAAATACATCCGATAAAAGTTGCCATGCGAGAAGTAACTTTAAGCGATACCAGGCTTTCAAATGGCGGAACAGAAAAAAATCCTCCCCTGACTATTTATGACACATCGGGTGCTTATACCGATCCGGATATCACAATCGACATTAGGAAAGGGCTGCCCCGATTGAGAGAAGAATGGATTCTAAACCGAAATGATGTAGAAATCCTGTCTGAAATAACTTCAGATTATGGACAAATGCGATTAAAAGATGAAAATTTAGACACTCTTAGATTCGAATACCTGCACCAGCCAAAAAGAGCAAAAAACGGGGCAAATGTAACGCAGCTCTATTATGCCAAACAAGGTATTATTACTCCTGAAATGGAATATATTGCGATTCGTGAAAACCAACGGATTGAACTTTTAAACCAACAAACGAAAGCCATGCAATGTCAGCATGCAGGACATAGCTTTGGGGCAAATACGCCAAAAAGCAAAATCACACCCGAATTTGTCCGCAGTGAAGTTGCCATTGGACGTGCTATCATTCCAAACAACATCAATCACCCTGAAAGCGAACCGATGATTGTTGGCCGAAATTTCCTTGTGAAAATAAATGCCAATATCGGTAACAGTGCCGTGACCTCAAGCATTGAAGAAGAAGTAGAAAAAGCCGTTTGGGCGTGTCGCTGGGGAGCAGACACCATAATGGATTTATCAACAGGAAAAAACATTCACGAAACAAGAGAATGGATCATCCGCAACTCACCGGTCCCAATCGGAACGGTACCCATTTATCAGGCATTGGAAAAAGTAAAGGGCATCGCCGAAGACTTAACCTGGGAAGTTTTCCGCGATACCTTAATCGAACAGGCAGAACAAGGTGTGTCCTATTTTACGATTCATGCCGGCGTTTTATTGCGTTACATTCATTTAACTGCCGATCGTGTTACCGGAATTGTTTCCCGAGGCGGATCAATAATGGCAAAGTGGTGTTTATTTCATCATAAGGAAAACTTTTTATACACCCACTTTGAGGAAATCTGCGAAATCATGAAACAATATGACGTCGCTTTTTCTCTTGGAGATGGCTTACGCCCGGGTTCTATTGCAGATGCCAATGATGCCGCACAATTTGCGGAATTGGAAACACTGGGAGAATTGGCTAAAATTGCCTGGAAACACGACGTACAGGTATTTATCGAAGGTCCGGGTCACGTACCCATGCACATGATTAAAGAAAACATGGACAAACAATTAGAGCATTGTAATGAAGCTCCATTTTATACACTGGGACCATTAACAACAGATATTGCGCCAGGATACGATCATATCACATCGGCAATTGGAGCGGCTATGATTGGTTGGTATGGCTGTGCGATGCTTTGTTATGTCACACCAAAAGAGCACCTTGGTTTACCTAATAAAAAAGATGTAAAAGATGGTGTCATCACTTATAAAATTTCGGCGCATGCCGCTGATTTGGCCAAAGGACATCCGGGAGCTCAGTATCGTGACAATGCATTGAGTAAAGCCCGTTTTGAATTTCGTTGGGAAGACCAGTTTAATTTATCGCTGGATCCGGATACGGCCAGAGAATTTCACGATGAAACCCTTCCCGCTGAAGGTGCAAAAATTGCCCATTTCTGCTCAATGTGTGGTCCTAAATTCTGCTCGATGAAAATCTCTCAGGAAATTCGTGACGTCGCTGCTGCTGAAAAAGGCATGCAGGAGAAATCCGAAGAGTTTATAGAACAGGGAAAGGAAATTTATATTTAGTAAGATGAGTTTTGTGAGATGTAAAAGACTTACTGTCACACACATCTTACATTTTACTTTTCACAAAAAATATGATAGTAATTTCAAATCCAATTGCAATTGCAGACGAAATCAGTCTGATCCATGCTCTTTTTGAGGAAGGATTAGCTGTGTTTCAGGTTCGAAAACCGGGATTTTCTGAAATTGAAATGGCTAAATTCATTCATCAGATCAGACATGAATTCCGATCAAAACTGGCTTTACACAGTCACCATCAGATTGCAGCAGATTTTGGAATCAACCGAATTCATTTCACTGAAAAACAAAGAAAAGAAAGTTTAAGAATTTCATTGGAAAATAAAACAATTTCAACTTCTGTACATTCAGTTGAATACTTTAATTCGCTGACTCCAAATTTTGAATATGCGTTTTTAAGCCCTGTTTTTAAAAGCATATCAAAAGAAAATTATTCGCCGGAAATTGATTTATTTAAAGCTTTAAAATCAAGAACAAATTTCAAAACAAAAGTAGTTGCTCTAGGTGGAATTGATTCTGAAAATATTCGTAAAGCACTTGAAAAGGGCTTTGATGATATTGCGCTTTTAGGAGCTGTCTGGAATCATGAAAATCCTTTAAAACAATTTAAATTATGTCAGAAAATCGTCCATACACACTCTCTATAGCTGGTTTTGACCCGACTGGCGGTGCAGGGGTTTTAGCTGATATTAAAACTTTCGAGCAACATCAGGTCAGTGGTTTTGCAGTTTCAACTGCCAATACAATTCAGTCTGAAAATCAGTTCTATGACATTCAATGGACTGATTTGAGTTTTGTTATTCGGTCTGTTGAAACTTTATTTCAAAACTATAAAATCAAAGCAGTAAAAATTGGAATTACTCCAAGTTTACATTATTTACACCAAATTCTTTCTACAATAAAATTACTCTCTCCAACAACAAAAATTGTTTGGGATCCGGTTTTAAAATCAACAACAAAATTTGAATTCCTCAAAATCACAGACGATTTGGATCTTCATCAAATCTTATCAAAAATTGATTTGATTACACCTAATTATAATGAAATCGAGCTTTTGTTTCCTGGTTTTTTATCCAAAGAACTTTGGATAAAAACCGAAATTCCAACGACCATTTTATTAAAAGGAGGACATAATCCGGCTAAAACCGGAACCGATTACCTGTTTCAAAAAAATGAAATGACAGAATTAGTGCCCTCCGAAAAAAAATGCTTCGAAAAACATGGCTCCGGCTGTGTATTATCGGCAGCGATTACCTCAAATCTCGCATTAAACCAGACAAAAAATGAGGCTTGTAAAAATGCCAAAATCTACATTGAAAAATACCTGAGTTCAACATCAACCTTAATTGGATATCATTATGTACCATAAATTACAATATATCTCGCAGGGAAATACGATTGAAAAACAATTGTACAACATTCATAGCGCCCTGGATGGTGGCTGTGACTGGGTTCAGATGCGTTTTAAAAATCAAAGTACAAAGAGCTGTTTTACTTTAGCGGAAGCGGTAAAATTTTTATGCGAAGAATACCTGGCCAATTTTATTGTAAACGACAATGTATATCTGGCGCAACAAATTGCTGCTGACGGTGTACATTTAGGTCTTCTGGACACTAAAATTGAAGAAGCGAGAGCCATCTTAGGAAATACAAAAATCATTGGTGCCACTGCCAATACATTTGAGGACATTCAAAATCACATTAAAAATGGCTGTGATTATATTGGTTTGGGGCCACTTCGCTTTACGGCAACCAAAGAAAAATTAAGTCCTATTTTAGGTTTTGAAGGCTATTATGAAATTTTTCAAAAATTAAAAGAAAACAATCTTAAGGTTCCTGTTTATGCCATTGGCGGGATTATCTCTGACGATATCGATCAATTGATGGAAATCGGAATTCATGGTATTGCTGTTTCCGGTGTAATTACAAAAAGTGATCAAAAAGAAAAAATCATTCAACAGTTAAATGAAAAACTATATGCAAACATCGTTATTTAAAATTGGTGATAAAACCCTGACCTCTCGCCTGTTTTTGGGAACAGGAAAGTTTGGTTCAAATCTCGAAATGGAAAGCGCCATTTTAGCTTCAGAAAGCGAATTGGTAACGGTGGCCTTAAAACGAATTGATTTAGAGACTGACACTGATGCTATTTTAACGCATTTAAGACACCCCGGAATTAATTTATTACCCAATACATCGGGCGCACGAAACGCCAAAGAAGCGATTTTTGCGGCACAGTTAGCCCGTGAAGCATTAGAAACAAACTGGCTGAAACTAGAAATACATCCTGATCCCAAATACTTAATGCCAGACGCTATTGAGACTCTCAAAGCAACTGAAGAATTAGCAAAACTAGGTTTTATTGTGCTTCCTTACATCCATGCCGACCCTGTTTTATGCAAACATCTGGAAGATGCGGGAACTGCAGCAGTAATGCCTTTGGGTTCACCAATTGGGAGTAACAAAGGACTGAAAACTATCGATTTCCTTGAAATAATCATAGAGCAAAGTACTGTCCCTGTAATTATTGACGCCGGAATCGGAGCCCCGTCTGATGCTGCAAAAGCAATGGAATTAGGGGCTGATGCTGTTTTGGTCAATACAGCAATTGCAGTAGCAGGAAATCCAGAATTAATGGCGCAAGCTTTTAAGGAAGCCGTTATCGCAGGCCGAAAGGCTTTTGAGGCTAAACTTGGAAAGCAATATAATCATGCGGTTGCTTCTAGTCCCTTGACTTCTTTTTTGTATGAATAATTTGTATTAACCGCGAGGTGCACAAAGCTTGTGTATAGCGTAAACCTTTGCGCACCTCGCGGTTAAAAAACACAAAAAAATGAAAACATTTAAATCGGTATTCGAAAACTACGACTGGAATTCAATCCAAACCAAAATATACCAAACTTCAACTCGCGAGGCTGAGCAGGCATTGGCAAAAACCAAACGAAATCTGGATGATTTTTTGGCTTTAATTTCGCCAGCAGCACAGCCTTTTTTAGAGCAAATGGCGCAGGAATGTCATGAACTGACAAAGAAACGTTTTGGGAAGACAATCCAGATGTATGCCCCCTTGTATTTAAGTAATGAATGTCAAAACATCTGCACCTATTGTGGTTTTAGCCTTGATAATAAAATCAAACGAAAAACACTTTCAGACTCCGAAATAAAATTGGAAACACAAGCTTTAAAAGAAGCGGGTTTTGACCATGTTTTATTGGTTACAGGCGAAGCCAATTATACCGTAAACATTAATTATTTCCTGAATGCGATTGCACAGATAAAAGAACAATTTTCGATCATTTCGGCAGAAGTCCAGCCACTTTCAACAGAAGAATATGAGCGCTTACATGAAGCCGGTGTTTATTCCGTTTTGGTTTATCAGGAAACGTATCATCAGGAAGTGTATAAAAAATACCACACCAAAGGCAAAAAGTCAAATTTTGATTTCCGTCTGGAAACTCCTGACAGGATTGGGACTGCCGGGATTCATAAAATAGGTTTAGGTGTTTTGCTGGGTTTGGAAGACTGGCGGACGGATAGTTTTTTTAATGCCCTGCATATCGATTATCTGCAGAAGAAATACTGGAAGACTAAATACTCCGTTTCTTTCCCAAGATTACGCCCTGCCGAAGGAATTATTGAACCTAATTTTATTATGGATGACAAAGATTTAACACAATTGATTTGTGCTTATCGGTTATGGAATGAAGATTTGGAGATTTCAATTTCTACCCGCGAAAACGAAAAATTCAGAAATAATATCATTCCGATTGGAACAACGAGTATGAGTGCCGGTTCCAAAACGAATCCTGGCGGATATGTTGTTGACCCGCAATCCCTGGAGCAATTCGAAATCAGCGATGAACGTTCGGCCAAAGAAATCGCTCAGATTATAAAAAAATCCGGCTACGAACCTGTCTGGAAAGATTGGGACAGAACATTCAACCCGATAGCAAAACTTTAAACATGTTACTTCCCACATTTACATTTCAAAAAAAATGAGTATCATACAAGAATTTTTACGCTACAACAGACAAACTATACTTCCTGAAATTGGTGACGAAGGTCAGGAAAAAATCAAAAAAGCAAAAATATTGGTAATTGGTGCAGGCGGGCTGGGCTGTCCGGTTTTGCAGTATTTGTCGACTGCAGGAGTTGGGACAATTGGTATTGTAGATTTTGACACCATCGAAATTCATAATCTCCATCGTCAGATTTTGTATACTGAAGATCAGGTTGGACAACCGAAAGCTTTAACTGCCAAAAAAGTCCTTGAGAAACTGAACCCGTTAATTAAAGTTATTGCTATTGAAGAAAAACTAACTTCTATTAATGCTTCTTCAATTATTCAGGATTTTGATATTATTGTGGATGGTTCTGATAATTTTAAAACCCGCTATTTGGTTAACGACACCTGCATTAGTTTAGAGAAAACTTTGGTTTATGGAAGTATTTTAAAATTTGAAGGTCAATTGGCGGTTTTCAATCATAACGGAAGCAAAAATTTACGTGATTTATTCCCTGAAATACCAGACCCTAAAGATGTTCCGAATTGTAACCTGAATGGTGTTTTGGGGACTTTACCCGGAATAATTGGTAATATGATGGCGCATGAAACATTGAAATTAATAGTCGGATTACCAACTTTACAAAATGAATTCGTTCTTTTTAATACCTTGAACTGGAATTTTATAAAATTGAATTTCTAAAAAATTAATTGATCTCCAACACTAATAATCCCATTATTTAAAGCCACAATATTAGTTCCGAATAAGACTGAGTTACCCACATTTCTATATTTACTTAAGGTTTTCAAAGGCTCTTTTTTCACAATTGCTTTCTGCGGATCATTATTGACCATGATACATCTTCCGCAGGGTTTTATGTTTTTAAATTGTACTTCTCCGATTTTAAAGGTGTCAAAATCGTCTTCTGTGCAGTATAACTGCTAATCAGCAGGCGCTGGCGTATTGGTACACGGCCAAGCGTCCGAGCTACACCGCCTTACGGCTCAAATCTTAATTCGTTTAAACCACTGATTTACGCGCCCGCAGTCAGATCATTTAATGAAAATCCATTAACGACACACGTTGGTAAATGCTCTCTAAGCTGTCTTAATTCTTTTTGGTTGGCGTTAATGTTTAAGCGCTTGAGTTTTTTGAGTTTTGATAAGTTCTCTATTGTTCTCTTGAGTTTCATGGCGTTTGTTAGCACTAAATTCAAAGCTACAATAGGGCTATTTTCATTTAAAAAATCCAATTCTGGTAAATTCTTGTTGTCGGAAAGGGAGAGTGTGCGCAGCTCACTCAATCTCTCAATAAATTGGAGGTCGATATGGTTTGTACAGTTACGCAGAGATAGGATCTTTATTTTTTTTAGAATTTCAATGTTGTCTATAGTTGCTAGTTTAGGTGTGTGACTTATGTCTAGCGCTTCAAAAGATGAGTTGTTTGGTAAGATTATTTTCTGGGCTCTTCTTGCAATACATATCTCTAGTTTTATTAGTTTCTTATTTAGTGTTGAGAAATCCAAAACACTACTGCCGTCCTGAATAATAGAAAGCCCACTGTGAATATCACTTACTCTACCTTTATTTAATTGGTCTTCGTAGCGTCCTCCAGAAATATTACTTTCGCCAGAGCTTTCAACGTATTTCCTCTTAATTACTAACTGCAGAGCGTCTGTCTCATGAGCAGATAGATTTTCACTTAAGAAAACATCATCAATTTCACTAAGACTCTGTATTTCAGGGATATCGCTAAGCCAAACTTCAACTTCATCAACACCGAAGCTTACAGGTGCGCTCTGAAGTTTATCAAGTAAGTATTTAGTATTCATGCAATGCTCCATCTTTAAAATCTGAAAATGTGTTCGAAATAATATTTACCGCCTGCTCTTCATCAAAGTTCTGAAAAGCTTCGACAGGAATTTTTAATGAATTAGAGATTTGTTTAAGCAGACTATCTTCAATTACATCTTTCTGTTCCAGCATAGAAATTTTCTTTTGGTTCGAGTCCTGTCCCAGATCATAAGCCAAAGCCTCCTGTTTGATGCCAAGCATTTCCCTGAAGCGTTTTACATTTCTGCCCTGATGTATTTTTTGTTCCATAATGCATAAGATTTTCTAGTGGCTCAAAGATAAAAAAATATTCAATGGGATGTTATTTTTTTGTAAGATAATATATCTATTCACTGAATAGGTTATCCTTATTAAAGAAGGGAACTTCGTTTGTGAATTTTGAATCTTGCAAATTTTGGACAGGGTCATTAGGCAGACAAACCATTTAAGGAAATAGAGGCCTTTTTTGACTTTGCAGAGCTGAAGTACTATACTGAGCTTTTAAGTGTAGCGTAAATTACTGCTACAGAAGAAAAATTTACAAAGCCGATAACCCTTTTGAAATTAAAATTTCTAACACTTGTGGGAAAGTGAAAATTAAGTTTCACACATATTATATAAAGATCCGTCTCACTCTGCAAAGTCTTTTTTTAAAGTTTTAATGTCCCCCGATTTTATGATTGATTATTTTAATGAATGAAAAAGGGGATCAAGAACAAAAGTTGGGGAGGAATAGGATCAATCCTAAAACGGGTGGAGTAGTAAAATTTATGTATACAGATTAGTTTAGTGGCTTTAGTACTGTTATGATCCTTACGAACCAGGAATAATTTATTTCAGTAAATATTTTTTACAAAAGCTTATTTATCTTTTAGTAATAATACATAAGATAATAAATACGA
>JBDTNT010000081.1:0-23088 GCA_039933615.1 Flavobacterium sp.
CGATAGTCTGATTCGATTTTCTTTGAGAGTCTGCTATCTGATTTTTGGAAGTTGGATTGAAAGTGTTCTCTTTAGTATTTACTGCTTTTTTAGCTGTATTTTGATTCGGTTTTGTGTTTTCGGTATCCGCTATCTGATTTTTGGAAGCGGTATTGAATGTATTTTCTTTTTTTGAAACAACTGTTTTTTCACCAACAGTTGGGTTTGTGTTTTTCTTTTCAGACTTCAATTCGGTAACAGCACTATTTGAATTTGTTTCGTTTTTAGCATCGGCATGAGCAACTGCTGTATTTTGTGTTTGTTCTTTTTCTTTAGAAACAGCAGATTGGTTTTCAATGTCTTCAGAAGTTACTGTTTTAGTATTGCCAGAGTGTTGATCAATTGTGTTTTTCTCAATCGGAATGGTTTTATTCAGTTTTGAATTTCCTTTGTTTTCTTCCTGAACAATACTATTGTTTTCTGTAGCATCCGTATTTACATTTTTAATTCCTGACCCGGAATTAAAATGTAAAACAGAAGGGAGCATTAATCCTAATAATAAGCATGCAGCAGCCGACCACCAAAGAATAGCTCTTTTTTTCTTTTTGGGTTTATCTAGTTTTTCTTCAATCTGGCCCCATAATTCGGCTGGTGGAACACTTGAAAAGTCTTCCATTGATGAAAAAATGTCTTCTATTTTTTGCTTCTTCATGCTGTCTTAAAATTTTTTATGCTCAAAATTCTTTTTTGCAAAATTCGCTTGGCTCTGTTTAAATTGGATTTTGATGTTCCTTCTGAAATTTTCAATAATTCGGCTATTTCTTTATGTTTCATTTTTTCGAAAACATACAAGTTAAAAACGGTCCGGTATTGATCGGGTAAATCCCTAATATATTCCAGTAGCTTTTCCTGTTGTATCGGAGGAATAACGTCCAATTCTTCTTCATCAGCATAATCCGTATCGGGATCAAAAACATCCAGAAAGAAATTTTCTTTTTTCTTCTTGTTTAAAGTCTCAATAAGTTTATTGATGAAAATGCGTTTTAACCAGCCTTCAAAACTTCCTTCAAATTTATACTGACTTATTTTCTGAAAGACTATCACAAATGCTTCCTGAAAAACATCTTTGGCATCGTCTACATTTTTCATATATTTCAAGCAGATTCCATACAAAACAGGAGAGAACAGCTGATAAATTTTCAGTTGTCCTTCTCTGTCATTTTGCATACATTGCTTAATATATTTTTCTAAATCGTCTTTCAAAAATGTGGTTAAATTTGTTTTGGCAAAAATAGTTTTTTTAACTCAGAAAACTATCTTTTACAGATAGTCTGAGTAACATCTTAAATGTTATTTAAGATCGTTATTGTTTGATTATAAATGTTTTAAATAATCTGTGTTTGATCTTAAAAAACAGTAATCTCATTTTCTAAATTACCAGAAACGATAAAAAGAATTTTTTTTTTATTTCAAGATTGTGATTTTATCCTGAATTGCCTTTTTGAAAGTTTTTATAGCTGCACTTTGATCTTCGGTGTCAGTGTTATCAATATAAATTTTGGTAACAACTGCACCTTGACGTAGTTCAAAATAAACTCCACCGTGATCTGCTGCATTTGGAGAGCCGTATATTTTTGTTTGTCCTTTTAAGGCAGTAATTTCAGCCGGGACATTTTTTAAGAATAAAGTATACTCACTTCTTTTGGTTGTTGGAGTATATTTATACTGATTGAAATCATAGCTTCCCGCTACCACATTCATAAATTTTAAAATATTATAATCATTCAATTGGAAAAACTTCTGACAATCTGCTCCTGTACATTGGCTGGCAAAGCTTCCAATCACGATTTTATCCGAACTTTCATTAGTTCTGTTAAAAAGAATTGTTTTAGCAGTTTTAGGAATCAGGATGAAATCTGAAGGATATGTTGGAGTTGATGTTATATTTTCACCGGCCTGAGGTGCTTTTTCAAAAAAGTTGATGATGATTTCGCAGTTGTTCTCAACAATAGAAGTCATTTCTATATCATAACCACTCGTAGGTTTTTGTCCGGAAAAAATACCCACTAGATAGTATTTTGTAAAGTCGATAGTGGGGTCACTTGGATTTGGACAGGTGTTTTCGTGTTTTGTGAAATAAGATTCCAATCTTTCCTGTGTATTTACTACAAGTGCTACAGGATTGGGAGGTAATGTCTTTACACTATAATTACATAAAAGCGGAAATCCTGTAAAAGGAGAGTCTACATTTGATCCGCAATCAACATTCAGATCATCATTGCTTATCGAACAAGCGCTAATTCCAAAAGCTATAAATAAGCCAAGTATTAATTTTTTCATGATTTTTATTTAAAATAGGTTATATGTACAAGATGTGGTTTTTGAAAATGGTTGCGTGATAAAAAAGCTTTTTACTTAAGAATGTTTGTTAAATTCGTAATTAACAATAATTCGTAAAATTTTAATTTTAAAAATTAAGCACTACGTATTATTGCGTACTTTTACTTAAAAATAAACTTAGTTATGTTTGACTTTCTTCTGATTTTGCTTGCTTTTGTCATTGCTTTGTTTTTAGGAATATACTTAGGTAAATTGTTGTTTTCGGCCCGTTCCCAATCAGAAAAAGTAGGTCTGAATGAAAGATTAAATGCAACTGTAAATCAACTGCAATTGCAAAAAGAGCAGTTTGAAAAAGAACGGAATAATCTTGAAAAACAGCTTTATTCTAATAATTCAGAAAAAGAAAACATCCGGACCGAAAAAGACAGTTTAGCCATTCAGCTTTCAAAAAAAGAAGTCGATTTTGAAAATTTATGGGAACGTCACAAAGAGCAAAAAAACGAAATAACCGAATTACAGGAAAAATTCACTAAAGAATTTGAGAATCTAGCCAATAAAATTCTCGAAGAAAAGTCAGCTAAATTTACGGAACAGAATAGTGAAAACATGAAAAATATCCTGCTGCCTTTACAGGATAAAATTCATGGTTTTGAACAAAAAGTAGAACAAACCCATAAAGAGAGTATCGATTATCATGCGGCTTTACGTCAGCAGATTATAGGTTTAAGTGAAATGAATGCCCAGATGAGCAAAGAAACATTAAACTTAACCAAGGCACTGAAAGGTGACAGTAAGATGCAGGGAAACTGGGGCGAACTGGTTTTAGAACGTGTTCTTGAAAAATCCGGTCTGGAAAAAGGACGCGAATACGAAGTACAGCAAAGTTTCACAAATAGTGAAGGAGCGAGGGTTTTTCCGGATGTCGTTATTAATCTGCCGGACGGTAAGAAAATGATTGTAGATTCTAAAGTTTCTCTGGTCGCCTACGAAAAATGGATTAACGAAGAATCAGAAATCCTAAAAATTGAATTTTTAAAAGAACATGTAAATTCAATCAGAAGACACGTGGAGCAACTCGGAAATAAAAATTATCACGACTTATATCAAATAGAAAGTCCGGATTTTGTACTGCTTTTTATTCCAATAGAGCCCGCTTTTGCCATTGCTTTAAACGAAGATTCAGCATTGTATAATAAAGCCTTTGACCGAAATATTGTAATTGTTACGCCAAGTACATTACTCGCGACTCTTCGTACCATTGACAGTATGTGGGC
This sequence comes from Flavobacterium sp., assembly GCA_039933615.1. Taxonomy (GTDB): domain Bacteria; phylum Bacteroidota; class Bacteroidia; order Flavobacteriales; family Flavobacteriaceae; genus Flavobacterium. The sequence continues at coordinate 3,594 of JBDTNT010000081.1, forward strand.
AAACCAAAAGCAACAGGAAAATGCTTTCGAGATTGCCAGACAAGCCGGAGCTTTATACGATAAGTTTGAAGGTTTTGTAATGGATTTAGTTAGAATTGGTAATAAGATTAAAGATACCAAAACCGAATACGACAGTGCCATGAACAAATTGGTTGATGGAAAAGGAAATCTGATTTCGAGTGTTGAGAAATTAAAGAAAATGGGTGCCAAAGCCAAAAAAGCATTGCCTGAAAATATTATTGCCAGAGCAAATGCTGATGAAAATGAACAATTAAATTAAAAATAATACTAAAACATAATACCAAATGACTGCCGATTTTAAACCTGTTTCATCTTCCAAAATCAGTATTTCAGAACTGATGCTGCCATCACACACCAATTTTAGCGGAAAAATACACGGAGGATATATTTTGCTTCTACTGGATCAGATTGCTTTTGCCTGTGCTTCAAAATTTTCCGGAAATTATTGTGTCACCGCTTCTGTTGATACGGTCAATTTTTTAAAACCGATTGAAGTTGGTGAATTGGTAACTATGAAGGCCTCTGTAAACTATGTAGGGAGAAGTTCTATGATTGTAGGGATCCGTGTGGAGTCGGAGAATATTCAGACCGGAGCGGTAAAACATTGTAATTCATCTTATTTTACGATGGTAGCCAAAGATAAAGAAGGGAAAAGTGTTCAGGTACCCGGACTTATTTTATCTAGTCTGGATGAAGTAAGGCGTTTTAGAAAATGTATCAAGCAGATTGAAACTAAAAAAGAAATCGAAGAGCATGCTAAAATTACCAGCGTAAATTCTATAGAAGATTTGGCAAGTCTTGATAAATACAATGTTTTGTTGGAAATCGGATAATATTTTTTGTAATTTGTCTAATTGACTTCCAACAAGATTTTGTAATAATTTAAAAGAAAGAAAAATGATAAAGTTCGGATATACAATTCTATATGTTGAAAATGTAGAAACAGCAGTTGTGTTTTATGAAAATGCATTTGGATTTTCAAGAAAGTTTGTGTCACCAGATAATGATTACGGTGAATTGAGTACAGGAGAAACAACAATTTCTTTTGCATCGAAAAAACTGGCGGCTCAAAATTTAAAGGAAGGTTTTATTGAAAGTAATTTAGAAGCCAAACCTTTTGCAATTGAAATAGGGCTTATAACAGATGATGTTGCCGGGACAATACAAAAGGCGACTTCTTTTGGTGCTGTATTGGTCACAGAGCCAACTCAAAAACCATGGGGTCAAATTGTTGCTTATGTCAGGGATTTAGATGGTTTTTTAATTGAAATTTGTACTGAAGTACAATAGTGAGAACACATTTTAAAGCTGGTATTTTACATTTCAAAATTCAAAAACATTTCACAAATATTTAGCACAACTAAAGAACTGCATAGTAGATAATTTCGTAACTTTAAGTATAGGCTTTACGTTGCTAAATTTTCACGGAGTATTGCCATTTGATTTTTTTCAGACTTACTTAAGTTCAGTTTTTTTCTCCTCTTAAATAAAAAGAATCGAATGACATAATTGTTTAATTATTGACGATTATGAAAAAAACTACCTTATTTATTTTACTTTTTACCGCATTTTCACTACTCGCTCAGGATAAATTTAAAACCAGTTCGGCGGTTGTAAATTTTCAGGCCTCAGTTCCTTTTTTTGAAGAAGTAAAAGCGGTAAATAAGCTCGGAACTATTGTTCTGGAACCTCAGTCAAGTACTTTGATCTGTACGGTAATCATCAAAGATTTTCGTTTTAAAATGGATTTAATGCAGGAACATTTTAATGATAATTATATTGAAAGCCGCCGTTATCCAAAAGCCATTTTTAAAGGTAAAATCCAAAAGTTTGATTTGAAAGACATTACTGAAAATGAAAAAGAGTATGATGTCAGGGGGAAGCTTTATATTCATGGAAAATATAAGATTATTGAAGTAAAAGCTTTCATTAAAAAAGTCCCTGACGGAATACAGATTTTATCCAATTTCCCGATTTCTGTTTCGGACTTTAATATCGAAATTCCGTATATAGTGGCTAATAAAATTTCAAAAACAGTCCAGACAGATCTGAGTGGTATTATGAAGTGATTTTTTACTTTACACAGTTTGAAAGTGCCATTTTGATGTCATTAAATTGAAATTCAAAACCGGTTTTTTCTATTTTTTCAGATGACACCCTCTGACCTTCTAAGACAGCTTTGCTCATTTCGCCTAAAACAATTTTAAGGATAAATGCAGGAGCTTTGGGAAGCCAGATATTATAACCGTACAGATTTGCGAGTATTTTTGATAATTGTGAATTGGTTGTATTGTCTGTAACTGCTGCATTATAAGGACCATGCATGTGTATGTCCATAATTGATTTCAAATAAACCTGAGATAAATCTTCTATATGAATCCAGGGAATATATTGTTTGCCGCTGCCGAGGATTGTTCCGAAACCGGCTTTGAAACTTGGAGCAACTTTTTTAAGGAAACCTTCCCCTTTGCCCAAAACAATTCCAGTTCTGATTTTTACTGTTCTAATTCCTAAAGCCCCGATCTTATCTGTCGAACTTTCCCATAACTGACAGGTTAAGCCTAAAAAATCATTGGCAGGCGGAGTTTCTTCCGTGCAAATCTTTTCACTTGTATATCCGCCATAAATTCCAACTGCAGAAGCTGAAACAAATGCATTTATTGATTTATTGTGTTTCTCCAGTATGGAATGAATAAGGTCAATGGGTTTCGTACGACTTTCTAAAATTGCTTTTTTACGTTTTTCAGTCCATCGTTTTTCTACGATTCCTTCTCCTGCTAAATGAATGATGAAATCAGCATTAAGAATTGCATTTTCATCGATGTAATCATTAGTTAAATCCCACTTGTAATACGTTATGAAATCAGTGTTTTTTCTTTCGGCACGAGTCAAAATTGACACCGAAAAACCATTGGTAATTAATACATCTGTTAAGTATTTGCCAATAAATCCTGTTCCGCCAGTAATTAGTACATTTTGAGACATTTGCTTTATCATTTATTTAACACAGAGTTTTGTTTAACGATAAATAAAGGTAGTTAAACATTCCTTACCTTTAAGGCAAATTCTAAATTTTAATAAGATGGCAACTAAAAAAAAGGAAATTACCAAGGATGATATCATTTCAATCTATATGAATGAAGTTTTGGAAACAGGAAAAAAGCCTGTATCTGTATTTCATTTTGCAAAAGGAAAAGATTTTTCGGAAGCTGAATTCTATAACTTTTTCGGAACGCTTGAAGGTTTAGAAAAAGAAATATTCAGGTTGTTTTTTACAAATACAATCGATTTACTACATAAAAATACGGAATATCAGGAATATGATATGAAGAACAAAATGCTGAGTTTCTACTTTACTTTTTTTGAGAACTTAACAGCAAACAGAAGTTATGTTTTACAAACCTTAAAATCCAATCCGAATCCAATTCGGAATTTGACACAATTGAGTGCACTTCGAGATGGTTTTAAAGATTATGTTGCCGAAATCCTAACCGATGATTACAGATTGGAACAGGAAAGGTTTCAGAAATTTCAGGAAAAAACAATTCAGGAATCAGCCTGGGTACAATTAATGCTTACCTTAAAATTCTGGATGGACGATTCGTCTCCGGCTTTTGAGAAAACCGATATTTTTATCGAAAAATCAGTTAATGCTTCATTTGAATTAATGAATGTGGCACCAATGAATCATCTTTTAGATTTTGGAAAATTTCTATTCAAAGAAAAAATTTACAGCAGATAATGAAAACAATCGATTATATACCCACTTCAAAAATTGAAAGAGCCAGCAAACTGGTTCAGACCGGAGCAAAAGTAGGAGTAAACTATATTAAGCATTATGCTGAAAAAATGGTTAATTCTGATTTGACCCGTGATAAATTAAACGAAAATAACGCCGAAGATATTTACGATGGATTGAAAAGCCTGAAAGGAAGTGCACTTAAAGTAGCTCAAATGCTGAGTATGGATAAAAACTTTCTTCCACAGGCCTATGTTGAGAAATTCTCTTTGTCCCAGTTTTCTGTTCCGCCGCTTTCTGCACCTTTGGTTCTAAAAACTTTTAAAACCAATTTCGGGAAAACACCTTATGAAATCTTCGATGAATTCAATGCTAATTCTGTAAATGCGGCAAGTATTGGTCAGGTACACATGGCTGTAAAGAACGATAAAAAACTCGCTGTTAAGATTCAGTATCCGGGTGTTGCGAACAGTATTTCGTCAGATTTGGCTTTGGTGAAACCTATTGCGATCAGAATGTTTAATCTGCAGGGAAAAGACTCTGATAAGTATTTTAAAGAAGTCGAAGATAAACTTATTGAAGAAACCAATTATTTACTGGAATTAAAACAAAGTCAGGAAGTTGTTGAAGCCTGCAGTAAGATTGAAAATATCCTTTTTCCAAATTACTATCCGGAGTTTTCGTCAGAGAAAATTATCACAATGGACTGGATGACAGGAATTCACCTTTCTGAGTTTACAGCTCAAAATACAGATCAGGAAGTTGGCGATAAAATTGGTCAGGCACTTTGGGATTTTTATATGTACCAGATTCATGTTTTGAAAAAAGTACACGCAGATCCGCATCCCGGTAATTTTCTGGTTGATGACAAGAATCAATTAATTGCTCTTGATTTTGGATGTATGAAACAAATTCCGGAAGAGTTTTATGTACCTTATTTTGAATTAATCAACAAAAATGTCATTACAGACAAAACACTTTTCAATGAGAAATTGTTCGAATTGGAGATTCTTCGTCCGGATGATTCCGCTTCAGAAATTGAATATTTTACAGAGATGTTTCATGATTTGTTATCGCTTTTTACGAAGCCATTTCAAGGTGATACTTTCGATTTTGCAGATGAAACTTTTTTTGAAAGCATTGCTAAATTGGGAGAACGTTTCTCAAACGATACGAATCTGAAAAAAATGAATGGAAATCGCGGTTCTAAGCATTTTATTTACATGAACCGCACTTTCTTTGGTTTGTATAATTTAATGTTCGATTTGAAAGCGAAAATCGTAGTGACTAATTATTTGAAGTATTAAGAAAGTTTTTTTGTTTCAGGTTTCAAGTTTCAGGTTCTCGCAGATTTACCATTTGTTTTGTCATTTCGACGAAGGAGAAATCTCCGTAAGTAACTCCATAAAGATTTTATATTTATTGTTGAGTTACTTGCGGAGATTTCTTGTTTGCCAGGATTACAAGATTGTGAGAAAATTTGAAACCTGAAACCAAACATTTTTTTATTTCAAAATTCCCGCTTTATAAGTCGCAATTGCCCTATCTCTGGCAAAAGCGTGATCTATCATTGGTTCATTGTAACCCAAATCAAATTCCGGAATCCATTTGCGGATGTAGATTCCTTTTTCGTCAAATTTCTTTAGTTGGATTTCGGGATTAAAAACACGGAAGTAGGGTGCCGCATCACAACCGGTTCCTGCTGCCCATTGCCAGTTCCCAACGTTTGAAGCCAATTCGAAATCCAATAATTTTTCTGCAAAGTAAGCTTCACCCCATTGCCAGTTAATCAGCAAATGTTTGCATAAAAAACTTGCGACGACCATACGCACTCGATTGTGCATGTACCCGGTTTCGTTGAGCTGTCGCATTCCTGCATCTACCATCGGATAACCTGTTGTTCCGGAACACCAGCGTTTAAAATCATCTTCGTTATTGCGCCATTGAATGCCGTCGTAAGCAGATTTAAAATTATGATTGACCACTTTCGGAAAACTGAAAAGAATCTGAATAAAAAATTCCCGCCAGATCAGTTCACTTAAAAAAGTCTGGTTCTTTTTATTGGCCCAGTTTACTAATTTTCGGATACTCACAGTTCCAAAACGCAAATGTGGCGAAAGGTAGGAAGTGCTGTCTAAAGCCGGAAAATCCCTTGTTTCTTTATAATCTGCAATTTGTGTTAAGTTATGTGGAAGAACTTTTATAGTACTTTTTTCAAAACCAATTTCAGATAAATCCGGAAATTCAAATTGATTTTTTGCGAAATTCCCGAATAAAGGCTTCGTGTCATATTCGGGAACTTGTCCGGAAAGATGATATTTCTCCAGCCATTTGTTTTTATAAGGCGTGTAAATCGTGTAGGGAAGTCCGTCGGATTTTGTGATTTCTTTCTCTTCGAAAATAACATGGTCTTTAAAAGATACAGATTCGACACTATTTTGTTGTAATAATTTGCCAATTTCTAGATCCCGTTTTATAGCGTAAGGCTCGTAATCTTTATTGAATACTACTTTCTGAATATCAAATTCTGTTAAAAGAGATTTCCAGACTTCGGCAGTTTTACCTTTTTTAATTAAAACAGAGGATTTAATTGCTGTAAGCTGTTTATTTATTTTTTGAAGAGAATCATAGATAAAACTAACTCTGGAATCGTTTTTCGAAAGGTTTTCCAGAATATCTTCATCAAAAATAAACAGAGGGATTACCGGGAAATCAGAATTAAGGGCATTAAATAAACCGACGTTGTCTTCTAATCTGAGGTCACGACGGAACCAGAAAAAAGTTACTTTTTGTTTCATTGTACTTTCGAATTGAACAATTCTTCAATTTTATTATAGCGGTATTTAAAAATAGTATTTAGCTTATTTTCAACAATCAATTTGTTCATGATGCGTCCTAAATACCCCAGAGGCAAACCATAATGTACAACATCTGTCATTTTTGTGCCGGTTTCAGTAGCTTCAAAAAAGTGCTTGTGATGCCAGAATTTATAAGGTCCAAAGCGTTGTATGTCTATAAAATATTTATTTTCTTCTGAAGCTGTAATTTCGGTTACCCAGGAAATCTTAATTCCCAGAAGAGGTTTTAAGGTGTAGGAAATGATTTGTCCCGGATACATGCGTTTGCCATCAAAATCCTGAATTTCGAAACTCATGTTGTCCAGTGTTATTGTTTGAAGGTTTTTAGGGCTTGAAAAAAAATCCCAGCATTCTTCCACGCTGGCATTAATATATTGTACGGTTTGTAGTTTATACAATTTCATATAAAATCGATTATTACTATAGTTCTTAAATATTGAGAATTTGCGTTAGGGGTTGAAGTGGAGCTCTTTTTATATCTGGCTTTTTGCCGGATATAAAAAAGCGGGAACGTAAAACCCGACCCGCTTTTTCTGCGGGTAACGCCCAAAAGAGGCTATATTTTATAATATTTGAATGGAACGAACAACATTCCGAAGCACTCTCCGTGTTCTTTTCCTAAATGTTTATGATGCATTTTATGTGCTTTTCTCAACCCGATGAGGTATTTGTTTTTGGTGTTTTTAAACCATTTAAATCGCTGATGGATTAAAACATCGTGAATCATGAAATAGCAAATTCCGTACAGAGTGATGCCACAGGCTACAAAAAACAAATAATTAAATCCGCCCTGAACGCCCAAATAAAACAGAATAATACTCGGTGTGGCAAAAATGACAAAGAAAATATCATTGCGCTCAAAAGTATTTTCGTATTTCGGCTGGTGATGATCTGCGTGGAAATACCACATTAGTCCGTGCATGATGTACTTGTGTGTAAGCCAGGTAACACATTCCATGAACAAAAAAACACTTAGAAATATTAAAAAGGAAATCATTTTATGTTTTTTAAAAATTAAAGTTGCCAATAAAATTGACAGGTAAATAGCTTTACAGCAAAAAAGAGTAACTCAAAAATATTATAGATTGTCAGACTAATTTCAATTTGTAAGTTACAAAAGATTGTGCTAAAAGTCCCGCCTTGGTATAGTTGGAAACTCTGATTCTCGAATTTCCAATTTCGTAATAGGGTGTGTTTTTAAGCTTTTTTAGTAGTTTTTTATAGTAAACGAATGCAGTATAAACACCAAATTTGGCTTCGATTGGAAGTTTTACTATTCCCTGATAGGCAATTCTGAAATCTTCTTCAATTTCATTAATGATTTCGTTTTTTGCATTTTCATCAAAAGATTTCAAATCGATTCCGGGAAAATAGTTCCGGTTTAAAACTAAATTATCATCTTTTAAATCTCTCAGGAAATTTACCTTCTGAAAAGCAGATCCCAATCTCATGGCTTCGCTTTTGAGTTGTTCGTATTTTTGCTCTTTTCCTGCTACAAAAACTTTAAGGCACATTAAGCCAACAACATCGGCAGATCCATAAATGTAATCTTCGTATTCTGTCTGTGTATTGTAGGTTGATTTTACAAGGTCAAGTTTCATACTTTTTAGAAAAGCCTGAATCAGATCGTCTGTAATGTTATATTGTTTTACGGTATGCTGAAAAGAATTTAAAATAGGATTTAGACTAATTCCGATTTCCATTGCTTTGTAATATTCTTTTTCAAAATCATTGATCAGGTATTCTTTGTCATATTCATGAAATGAATCGACAATTTCATCAGCAAAACGAACAAATCCATAGATGCTGTAAATGGCTTCCCTGATGCTTGGTGCCAGCATATGTACCGCAAGCGAAAAAGAAGTACTGTAACTTTTGGTAACCAATTTGCTGCATTTGAAAGAAGTAGTGTCAAATAGTGATTTCATCTTTTATGATCTAATAGATTTATGAATTAACTCAGCAACTAATTTTCCTGAAATTAAAGCAGGGGGTACACCTGGTCCGGGAACGGTTAATTGTCCTGTGAAGTATAAATTCCTGACTTTTTTACTCTTTAATTTAGGTCTTAAAAAAGCAGTCTGCAACAGCGTATTTGCCATTCCATATGCGTTCCCTTTATAAGCATTATAATCTTCTACAAAATCATTTTTACAAAAAGACTTCTTAAATATAATGTTATTTTTTATTTTTTGTTGCGTAAGTTGCTCAAAACGAGTGATTATTTTTTCAAAATAGTCTTCTCTAAGTATTTCGTTGTCTTCTATTCCCGGTGCTAAAGGGATAAGGAAAAAACCACTTTCCATTCCGTTTGGAGCAGCAGTTTCATCTGTTTTAGAAGGAAAATTAGCGTAGAATAAAGGAGCTTCCGGCCATTTTGGATCGTCATAAATATCAATGGCATGCTGATCGAAATCAACATCAAAAAATAAGGCGTGATGTGAAATATTTTCTATTTTTTTATCAAAGCCAACAAAAAAAAGAAGGGAAGACGGTGCGAAAACACGGCTTTTCCAATATTCCTCAGAATAGGCACGATGCACTTCATCGAGTAAAGTTTCGGTATGATGATAATCAGCTCCGCTTAAAACAATATCGGCTTTAATGAAATTTCCATTTATAAATACTCCGGTAGCGGTTTTGTTTTCTACAACTATTTTTTCTATGGAAGAATTGGTGTTTATAGTAACTCCCAATTCGATTGCCAGACTTTCAATTCCACGCACAACATCAAACATTCCGGTTTTGGGATGCCATGTTCCTAAGCCAAAATCAGCATAGTTCATGAAATTATAGAAAGAAGGTGTCTTAGTTGGTTTTGCCCCAAGAAATAAAACTGGAAATTCAAGTATTTGAATCAGTCTTTCGTTTTTAAAACTTTTTCTGATGTCACGGCTTACTGTACTTGTAAACTGATTTAGTTTTAAAGCAGTCTGTGGAGTAATCAATTCTAAAGGAGAAACACCGGGACGATAAACCAAATCTTTAATAGCAATATCATAATTGCTTTTTGCTGTATTAATAAAAGCTTCCAGTTTTTTACTGCTTCCGCTTTCGATACTTTCAAAAGTGGCTTTTATTTCCTCAAGATTGTCACAGATACTTATAAAATCATCAACTCCGAAATAAACCCTGTAGGCAGGATTTAGTTTTACAAGTTCGTAATAGTCTGATGTTTTTTTATTGAAATCATTGAAGAAGCGCTCAAAAACATCGGGCATCCAATACCAGCTTGGACCCATGTCAAAAGTAAAACCGTCTTTTTTGAATTGTCTGGCTCTTCCGCCAATTGTTTCGTTTTTTTCATAAATAGTTACACTGTTTCCTTGTTGAGCAAGGTAACAGGAAGCAGCTAATGCAGAAAAGCCCGACCCTATAATAATGATGTTTTTTTTCATTTGTTTAACAAATGTACAAAAACTTTAAACAAAAATTCTATATTCTTTCTATTGTTTCGTTCATAGAATTGAGAATATGTATTCTCTCAGGGAGGTTTTCAGGATCGATGTATTCGACCATTTTTCCCATAAGCCAGATTTCGTTGTTTTTCAGCAATAGTTTTTGCCCCATCGATTTTACATATTGGTTTATAACACTACGATCCGGCTGAACGGTCATGAAAGATATAAAAGTAATATTGTCAAAATGTTTCGTAAGATCCTGAAGGTTTTCGATTGGCATACTTTCTCCTAAATAGATGGTTTTATACCCTTTGGATAAAATTTCATATTGAAGGTAAAGCAATCCTATCTGGTGAATTTCATTTAAAGGTAGGGAAAGTACAAAAACACGATCTGTTTTGGTAGGTTTTTGTATTTGAAGGCTTTCGGTGTAAATTAATATCTTTTGCTTGATCAAATGACTCATGAAGTGTTCATTTGCAGGTGTTATGGTTTCGGACTGCCACAATAAACCTAATTCTTTCAATAAAGGAAGAAAATTTTCTTTGAAAACTTCCTTAAATGTTTTTTCAGAAATCAGCCAGTCAAAAGTGTTGAAAAATATTTCCTGGTCAAAATTCATCATTGCCATTTTAAATGAAGTGATGGCATAATTCTGTGAGTTCTTTTTTGAAATGATCTCCCGAACTAATTGTGGAATTTTTTCTTCAGAATAAGTTGCAATTTTAGAAATCTTATAACCGTATTCGTGTAGTAATGTTATGTTTAAAAGTTTCTGCAGGTTTTGTAGATTATAAAGTCTGATATTAGTATCTGTTCTCATGGGTTCAAGAATATTATATCTTTTTTCCCATATACGAATCGTATGTGCTTTTATTCCAGATAAGTTTTCGAGGTCTTTAATGCTGAAAACAGTCTTTATGTTGTTTATCATTATTCTACAATTTGGTAAACAAAAATAGAATAAAATCTGAGATTACCTTTAAAACTTGGTTAAAATGATGGAATATTGGAAGTTATGTAGTCTCATACTGATTTAATTTGTCCAGATGCAAAATAGTCTTAGAACCATCCTTGCTTCTGTTGTACATTGTTTCGAATTTTGCACCATAGATAATTTCATCAAAAGTATATGATGTTCTAGCGGCCACGGTGTTACTGAACATATCATCAAAAGTGGTGATGAAAACCAAAATTTCACCATGAGTTTTCTTGAAATCTTCTTCTGTAAAGTTATACAAGGGGCTATTTTCTGTAATAGGATGAACTAATGTCCAGCTTAAGGAAAGTGCATTTATATTGTCCAGTTCCAGTTCCAGATTGTAGAACTTATTAGTCATTTTACCATTTTCTTCAATACTCATTCCAAGTGTTATTTTGGCTTTTGCATCTGTCAGATTAGTGTTTTTGAACGGAGCAAGACGTATCATTAACCCTTTGTTTTCTCCGTACGGTGAAATAAGGGCATTGTGAGAAAACTTTAAAAAAGCGGTCGGCTTGCTGAATCTTCCAAAAAAGAGACCTGTTGCGATAGCAAAACTCAGTAAGCCGATTAAGGCTTCAGCGGCAGATAAAGCGCTTGTTAAAAATCCTGTAGGGCTTATATGTCCGTAACCAACAGTTGTGAAAGTTTGTGCGCTAAAAAAATAAGCTTGTCCAAATTGGGTAACGAAGTTTCCTGAAGCTGCTATTCCGTCGAGGTGTTGTATTCCGATGGCGTAATAAGCAATCGCAAAAATAAAATTGATAATGATATAAAAGGAAAACAAAATTGACATGAATTTCCAATTCGGCATTTCGATCATGGTGTGGTACCAACTGATGCGACGCAATAAATGCATGCCTCTTTTTTCAATGTTGGCAATCCCGTTTTTGTTTACAAATCTTCCTCCGTAACTATTTGCATTAGTTCCGAATCCGGAATTTACATCTGTTTTAGCTTTGTGGTTTATTTTTTTCAGGAGGGCCATTAAATTTAATTTACAAAGCAAATGTAAGCATATCTTTTCTGGGAAAACAAGGAGGTATTCAACAAAAAAAGCAACCATTGAAATGTGAATTTCTCAGATTGCTTTGTATTGTTTATTGGAATACGCTTTTATTTGCAAAAAGTACTTTTATTCTTGATAGCACTTTGACTGCCCAATTCTATTGCTTTAGAAAAATCCTGACAGGCATTTCTCTTGTTTCCCATTTTGTTATTGGCTAAACCTCTTAAATTGTAAGCGATATAGTCTTTCGGGTTCAGGCCGAGTGAAGAAGTGCAGTCGGCAATTGTTTCGCTGAAGTTCAGTAATTTGTAGTTTACATTTGCTCTGCCTGTAAAAGCATCTGCATTCATGTCGTCCAATTCGATTGTTTTGCTGAAATCCTCAAGAGCTCCTTTTAGATCGTTAAGTTTGAATTTTGCAACACCTCTGTTTTGGTAGGCTTCAACAAATTTCGGACTCATTTTAATTGCTTTGGTGTAGTCTGAAATAGCACCTTTTGTGTTGCCGGATTCTGCTTTTTTCATGGCTTGGTCAAAATAACCAGTTGCCGATTGTGCTATACCAGAACACGTAATCATAAGAAGTGACAGTAATAATAAATGTTTCATAAACTAATTTGGGATTAGTAGGTTAATAAATCGGAGACGAATTTAAGAAAGATTTGTTTGTAAGAGAATTTCTTTTGTTAAATAATGGCTAGTAAATGAAAAAGTTTTTTATTATTAATGGTTTTGATTGAACATTTCGAGCATATTTTTTAATGCTTCGGGCGAATGCATCCAATCGGTGTTGTCCATTGTTTCTTTTCCTATTTCGGCAAATCTTTCAAACATTTGTTTTTCGTAGTGACCAATTGCTGATTTTAAATCTGTAAATATTTCATTAGTTAAACTTTCACTTAATTGTAAAGCATCCAGCATTGCCATATTTACCCCTTCTCCAGCATAAGGCGGCATTACATGTGCTGCGTCACCAATAATTGTAATATTTGATTGTGCCTCCCACCATTGATCTAATGGCATACAATATAATGGCCTTGGTGTAAATGAGGTTTCTTTATATTCAAATAATTCATGCCAGATGCTGTCCCATTTTGAATATTCCTTTTTAAACCATTCTAAAACTTCGTTGTTGTTTTTAAAATCAATAGCACTCTTTACGTGCCAATCTGCATCAGTTTTAAAACCGATGTAAAAATCGATACTGCCATCACCTTTAACACTTGCACTAACGGTTTTTGAATCACCGAATGACATTATCTTTCCGCCTTTTAATAAATCAAATATTTTTGGAGCATACTTTTCAGAATCATAAATATTTTTTTCTAAAATGGTTACTCCGGAATAAAAAGGTTTGATTGGTGTAACAAACGAACGTATTTTAGAATTTGCTCCATCCGCTCCAATTACAATATCAGCAATAACAGTGCTTCCATTATTAAAAATTATTTTCCATTTGTTATCTGTGTTTTCAAGTGAAATAATGTGGCTGTCCCAAACTACTGTTTCAGGCTGTAAAGAGTCCAGTAAAAGTTCTCTTAGTGGACCTCTGTCAATCTCGGGTCTGAAATATTCATCTCCAAAATCTCTGGTAGGTTCCTGCTCATGTTCGTCAAAGAAAATTTTTGCATTTTCATCGAGTATTCTAAGTCTGTCGTTTCCGGGTCTGTAATTGGCTTTAAAGGCATCCATAAGCCCGGCTTTATCCAAAGCGGCCAAACCAGATTCTTTGTGCAGGTCTAAGGTAGCACCCTGAACTCTTTGTGCTCTGTTAAGATCTCTTTCATACACTTTTACATTTGCACCTTTTTGTTGCAGTAATCTTGCCAGAGTTAAGCCTCCCGGACCGCCACCAATGATGGCTACTTGTTTGTTGTCTAATAACATAACTTTTGTATTAATTAGTATTCATAATTTATATCACAAAATTAATTATACTTTTACGGCTAAAATAGTTCTATATAATAATAAAATAGTCGTAAATGAAAATATCAATTACAGATCATGGGTCGGGTATAATGCAAAAATTTGCTCAGGCTATTGGAGCTGTTGTAGAAGGTCGGTTTATATACATTCCTGAAAATAAAGGCGGAGGTTATATTTCCGGCTTTAGTTGGGGAGATCTTCGAATGATGATTCGCAATTATTATCTTCATGAAGAAATTCTTATTGAACGGACAAATGAATTGGCAGAAGGGCAGGAGGATATAGTTTTTTTGTTGAGTGGTGTTTTTCCTTTGCCCGTAAAAGGCGGAAAAAAATTATCGAGAGAAAAAGCGAATGTAATAATTTGCAAACATGCGGTCTCTTCTCTTATTGCTATGCCTTCTGATACTGTTTTCGGGAGTGTTACGATCGCGGCTTCACGGCAATATCTTCGTTCACTTTTTGGAAGTGTACAACATCCTGTGGTGGAAAGCATTTTAGAAGCTAAAGACAACTTTGTGTTTGAGACCGGTATTTCGTCTGAAATAATTAAAACTGCTGGCGAAATCTTAAATCAGTCTATTCCTCAAAGTTTTGAGAGTCATTACTACAAATTAAAATGCGAAGAGTTGTTGTGCTATATTATTGTATTATTGATTCAGCGTGAAGCTGTTCCAACAAGTACTATGCATATTGATGATATTAAGGCTGTTTATGTTGTTAAATTACGTTTAGAATCACATTTAGATGAATCGCCAAACATAGCTGCTTTGGCTATAGAAGCCAATATGAGTAAGCCTAAACTGAGAAAACTGTTTAAGCAAACTTTTGGTAAAGGTGTTTTTGAATATTATCAGTTTTTACGAATGCAGGAAGCGGCAAGACTTCTGAAAGAAGAACGATTAAGTGTTTCTGAAGTTGGTTATCAATTAGGGTTTACGAATCTTAGCCATTTTTCAAGGGTTTTTGAGCAATATAATGGTATGAAGCCTAAGAAATATTCTATGAATTAAAAATAAAAATTAAAAAGCGGAAACCTATAAGTTTTACATTTCCGCTTTTATAGTGAATTCTTTATTACAAAATTAGAACCTTATATTGGAAAATTTCTATATTTTAAGCCAGCTAGCAGAGGTTTAAATATAAAAGCATTTTATTTATAAAGTCCCTCATATGGGGCAAATTGAAATAAATAAAAATCTTTTATGTAAAACTCGCACCAGTGGTGCGAGTAAAACCTTTCTCACTGTTTAAATTTAATCATGTAACAATTTAGTTAGTAAAAGGATTGACTGATTTAACAGATGACTCTTTTAATATAATATTTAAAGTATACTTATAAATGTACACCATAGGTTTTCCAATAAGTTTATAGCCCTGTTACTGTTTATTATAGTTTTGTTAAAATTAAGAAGTATTTTTTAAGTCAAATTATAATATTGACTTAGTAGTATAATTTGCCATAAGGGCAAAAAAATAAGATCACGTAAATTATTACAGAAATGATGAATTATTATCTAAATACCAATTTTTTAAATTACATGAAAAAAGTTTTAATGCAGCCCCTGTTTAAATATAGTCTATTGGTTTGCTTATTTTTATTTTATTTAATTGGAGAGATAATTATAATAAGTTAAATTTGTATTTATGGCAAAACTCATCAATCTTAAGATCTTTTCTCACTTCTTTCGTTCCTCTTCTGCAGGAGGAATTATATTATTAATCTGTGTATTGCTATCACTTTTTATTGCTAATTCTGGATGGGCAGAAGGTTTTAAGGAAATACTTAATTTTGAATTAGGATTCAATAGTTCTTCTATTCATTTAAAATATCCCATTTTACTATGGATCAATGATGGGCTGATGGCTGTCTTTTTTCTTCTTGTAGGATTGGAAATAAAAAGGGAGATAATAGAAGGGGAACTTTCTTCATTTGCTCAGGCATCTCTGCCGGTTCTTGCCGCAGTAGGCGGTGTAGTGGTTCCGGCTTTAATTTATTTCTTTTTTAATAATGGAGATGTACATACTGCCAAAGGCTGGGGTATTCCAATGGCTACCGATATTGCTTTTGCACTTGGGATTTTATCCCTTTTAGGAAGTAAAGTGCCATCAGGGCTTAAAATATTTCTTGCAGCACTGGCTATTGTCGATGATCTAATAGCCATTTTAGTAATAGCCCTATTTTACTCCTCTGAATTGAATGTTATATACTTAGGTTACGCAGGAGCATTATTTGTTTTATTGATTATCTTCAATCGAATGGGGATTAAAAATTTACTTTTTTACCTCATACCTGGAGTAGTTATCTGGTATTTTATTCATCATTCGGGTATTCATGCTACCATTGCCGGTGTATTGGTTGCAATAACATTGCCTACAAATGAAGATGATACTGAATCTCCGCTTGAAAAATTGGAGCATGTCTTGACACGTCCTGTTAATTTTATTATTATGCCCATTTTTGCCCTTGTCAATACCAATATCACTTTTGAGTCTACGATGATAGAAGGGCTTGCTAGTAATCTCGGACTTGGTATTATTCTTGGATTATTTCTGGGAAAACCTATTGGAATTTTTGCCATGTCATGGTTGTCGGTAAAATTAAAAATTGCGGAACTCCCCGAATCAACTACCTGGATGCATGTATTAGGGCTTGGCCTTTTAGGCGGAATAGGGTTTACGATGTCTATATTTATTGCATTATTGTCCTTTGGCGATGTGCTACATCAAAATGAGGCAAAATTCGCGATATTAATTGCCTCCACAATTGCCGGTATTTCTGGATTTTGCATTTTGAGTTTGTATAATAAAAAGCACAAAAGAACTTTTCAGGACAATTAATGTTTCTTGAAAAGTTCTACATCTTTTACTGATAGACGCTCGTTAAGCCACATCTTTAGTTTTTCACTCTCAGCTGTACCAAGAACTTTAGTGCCGTCATATATAACTGCAGTTATGGTTGTAGTGCTGTCTTTTTGATTAACAAGTGTGCTTTTATTGATAGAGAGCGAATTAACAACAGGAAATAAAACGCTGGTTTCTTTTAAAATCTGACGGTTATCAAATTTGTTTTTGGTAAGTTCTTTTTCCAGCTGCATGATCTTAACATCTTTGACATTCATTTCATTTTCACTGCTTTTAATCTGGTTTAGTATATCACCCTTTAAAGCGTTGAAACGATCAGTGCTGTCCTGACGAATCTGTAATTGGGTGCCAGTAAGATATTTGTTTTGGTTTAGTCTGTTTTTAAGTTCCTTTATTTCTAATGTAGAAAAGCGTCTGGAGAGAAAAGCGAGTTCTAGTTTTTTGCTTTTAGAATTAAAATCGGTTTTTTTATAAACGATTGTATATCCTTTATCGGTAAATTCATTTTCAATGAAAATATTTACATTTTTTTTAAACTGCTGTTCCCTGTATAGAGAGTAAGCAAGATAGCTGCTGGGTACCAGCATAACTGTTATTAAAAAAGCAATGGTATACTTTACCCGTTTTTGATGTTTTTCATCTACTTGTTTAACGGCTGAATAATTAAGGTATTTAATGATTAAAAATGTAGCGATTCCTATAAATACACAGTTGATACAATAGAGATAGAAGGCCCCGAGGAAAAAGGTCCATTGCGCAGTGGCCAATCCGTAACCGGCAGTGCATAATGGCGGCATAAGCGCCGTTGCGATGGCCACCCCGGGAATAGGATTTCCTTTTTCTGATCTTGTCACAGCAATCACTCCTACAACACCTCCAAAAAAAGCAATAAGGATATCATAGATATTCGGGGAAGTTCTGGACAGTAATTCTGACTGGACATCCTTGAAAGGACTAAGGTAAAAATAAATGGTAGATACCACGAGACTTACCACTGTGGCAATCAGTAAATTTTTGAGCGACCTTTTGAATAGTGAAAAATCATAAATGCCCAATGCGAATCCGGCTCCTACTATAGGGCCCATAAGAGGAGAAATAAGCATTGCACCAATGATAACAGCAGTTGAGTTGACATTTAATCCAACCGAGGCGACAATAATAGCGCAGGCTAAAATCCAAAGATTTGCTCCTTTGAAGGTTATGTTTTTCTTTACGGCTTCTAAAGTTTTCTCCCTGTCATCTTCTCCTTCGCGAAGGTTGAGTAAGTCTCTTATTTTTCTCATAATCTATAAAATTAGCAACTATAGGATACCTTATTTTTGGCATCTATGGCTAAGATAAGACTAATTTTAATAATTACTAAGTGAAATCAAGTATAGGAAAATTAATAGTTAGTTTGAAATTATCCTTAACAGAAGAGAGCGATTTTATTCAAAAATCATCGATTTAAGTCTGTTTCGGTACGATTCCAACACATCTGACTTGGTTATAAAACCATAGTACTTCCCGTTTTTAAGTACCGGCAGGAAAACCTTATTGCTTTTTTCAAATTTATTCATAACGGTTTCCATGCTGTCAGAGAGGTGTACGGTTTGAACAGGCTGTACCATAATATTTCTTACAAGGATATTTTCTGTTTTGAGGTTATCGAATATTACTTCTCGTATATCGTTAAAATATACCAGTCCTTCAAGGCCATTTTCACCACTTACAACAGCAAAAATAACCTGATCCGAGTGTGCTAAAAGTTCTGCAACATTTTCAAGATTCTGATTTGTTTCTAAAGTGAGATAATCCTTTTTTACAAGATCTTCGATTTCTAATGTGCATAGAATATTAGTATCCTTATTACTGGTAAAAACATTTCCTTTTTTTGCCAGATTCTTCACATCTAAGGAATGTTTTTCAAAACGCTTTGAAATAGCAAAACTAATAGACGCTACAATCATAAGGGGAATCATAAGGTCATATCCGCCAGTTATTTCTGCAATAAGGAAAATAGCCGTAAGCGGCGCATGAAATAATCCGCTTAGGATTCCGGCCATACCCACGAGCGTAAAATTGCTGACAGGCAGATCAGTAATCCCAGTAAGATTTAAAAATTTAGAAAAGAAATATCCAGCATAAGAACCAAGAAAAAGAGATGGGGCAAAATTGCCTCCGTTACCGCCGCTTCCCAGCGTGATGCCTGAAGCAAAAGCTTTAAGCATCATCGAGAAACCTACAAAGGCAAGTAATACCCAACTATTTTTACCGTAATCAGCAAAGAGCGTGTTTTCAAGCAATTTTCCGGGATCTTTATCAGCGAGGGTTTTAATGCTTTCGTATCCTTCACCAAAAAGAGTAGGGAAAATAAAAATCATAAGTCCCAGAATAGTAGCTCCAATTAAGGCTTTCTTATAAATTCCAAATTTTAAATTCGCAAAATAATGCTCTGTTTTTAAAAAATTCCGGGCATAAAAAACGGCAATAAAACCAGTAAAAAGTCCCATTAAAACATAAAATGGAATGTTATGATAATCAAAGGTTTGTTTTTCTTTAAAAGTCAGTAATATATTTTCATTTAATACTATTGTAGAAACCAGTGTTCCTGTGGCTGCTGCCATCATAATAGGAGTAAAGGCAGAAATGGTTACATCCACCAGCAGTACCTCAATGGCAAAAAGTACTCCGGCAATTGGCGCATTAAAGGCAG
>JBDTNT010000082.1:0-2105 GCA_039933615.1 Flavobacterium sp.
TCTTATGATTATGGTTTTGAAAAATGGCTGAATAATAACCCCGGACCAACCAAAATTTCAGGATTGGTTATACTTCTTTTAGCTTATTCATTATTGTTGTTTACCAAAGCTTTAGGAACCGGAACTTTATTGTTTTTCATTCAGTTAATGACAATCGGAAGTTTAATTGTTATCCTGTCACCGCTTAAAGTCATAAATAGTAAAGCTGTTGCGGTACTTTTTATCCTTACGGAACTAATAGAAATTTATTACTATTAAAATATGCCTGCAAATCCTAAATATCTAACGCAATCAAAATGGCAGCGTTTTGCCAAAATAACAGCGGCTATACTTGGCGGCTATTTCGTTTCTGTGAGTTTTCATCTGGCGCTGGCGTCCTGGTTTAATCGTGTAAATATAATTATGACTATGGCTTTTACAGGATTTATTCTTTGGGTAGCCTTAATGGTTATAGCCTTTTTAGCAAAAAGCGGATTAAAAATCTGGGGGATTTATTTGCTACTTACCTTACTTTTTTGTGGCATTATCTATCTCTGCCAAATTTATAACCCTATTACCAAATAATATATGAACAACAGAAACTATAATATCTATTTTCATACGCATACGGTAAGCGGAATTGTAATAAGCGTTGTATTGTTTGTTATTTTCTTTGCGGGATCTTTTTCTTTTTTCAGGGATGAAATCATCAATTGGGAGCGCGGGGAGTCTGTTTCTTTTACTAAAGAAATTCAGCTTAACTACGATGCAACCTTAGATATTTTAAATAAAAAATACAATTTAGCCGGAAGGAATATTTCGATTTCCAAAGCCAGTAACGAAAGACGTGTAAATGTTTACATGGAAGGCACCAAAGATACTTTGGCTCCTGCGAAACTAAAAGAAAGCCAGTTTTTCTATTTAGATACCGAAAACCTAAAAACACAAACCTACGAAGAATCATATTCCCTGGGCGAATTCTTATACCGGCTTCATTTTCTGGCACAGGTTCCTTATCCCGTTGGTTATTACCTCTCGGGTTTTGTGGCTTTGTTTTTCCTGTTTGCAATCGCTACAGGAGTATTGCTGCATTGGAACAAAATTGTTTCTAATTTTTATACTTTCAGGCCAAAAGAAAAACTGAAAACATTATGGACCGATTCTCATACGGCATTAGGTATGATCGGTTTGCCTTTTCAGTTTGTATATGCCGTTACGGGAGCATTTTTTATGATCAAACTCCTTATCGTTGCGCCGAGTGTTATGGCTTTATACAAAGGGGATCAGACCAAGTTATATGATGATTTAGAATATAACAATCCTCAATTTAAATTTGAAAACAAAAAATTAGCCAATCCTTTCAGCATAAATGAATTTGTTGCTAAAGCCAAAAATAACTGGAAAGACTTTGAAATCAACAGTGTTCAGGTTCAGAATTATGGTGATGCCAACATGCACATTGTGGTTGAAGGCGAAATGCCCTACGATAAAAAGTTTACAGCATTCGGAAAAATAATCTATAAAGTTGCCGACGGAAAAGTCATAGCCAAAAAGAGCCCGGTTACAGACAATAAATATCTTGATGTTGTAAAAAACGTTTTATACCGAATTCACTTTGGTGATTATGGAGGATACGCCCTTAAGATCATCAGTTTTGTGCTTGGAATAATTACCTGTTATGTAATCATATCGGGAGTTATGATTTGGCTGGTTGCCAGAGACAAAAAAAACATGCCGGAGAAAAAACGTCGTTTTAACAACTCCGTGGTACGTATTTATTTGGCAGTCTGCTTAAGCATGTATCCGGTTACAGCATTGGCGTTTATTGCAACTAAGACTTTTTATCCTCTGAGCCAATCGAATATATACAATGTCTATTTTTTGAGCTGGCTGGTGTTAATTGTATTTTTTCTTCTAAAGAGAGACATTAATTTCACCAATAAATGGTGTCTGATTTCTGGAAGTATTTTAGGGTTTTTGGTTCCAATTGCAAATGGTATCTGTACCGGAAATTGGTTTTGGAAAACTTTTGCAGCGGATCAAACACAAATTTTCTTTGTTGATATTTTCTGGATTGTTCTGGCTTCACTTACCTTATTTGTTTCTTTTAAATTGAAAAAAGCAAA
>JBDTNT010000083.1:0-2851 GCA_039933615.1 Flavobacterium sp.
ATTGCAACACAATTTTCATGTGTTGTTATTTTTAAAAGCGTGTACTGATACGCTTTTTTGTCAGATATTTTTTTTGCAGCTTCACTGTCTGCAATAAATTCAAGGTTTTGAATAATAGCTTTTTTATAAAACCAGATAATCGGATTGAACCAAAACAGCACACAAAAGATTCTCGAAATCAAAACATCTATAGTATGGTTCTGATCGCTGTGCACTTTTTCATGTTCAATAATATTCTCTAATTCTGAAGCGCTGTACAGTGATGAGTTGTACACGATATAATCAAAATAAGAAAAGGGAGCAATATTTTCGTTGATATCTATAAATTTGAAATCTGCCTGTTGTTGTACTTTTTTACCTTTTAGCACCGAGTTCAAACTATAAAAGTCTATTCCGAATTTTATTAAGAAAGTAGTAAAACCTAATGCATATATAGCAATAGAAACCAGATTCCAATCGATTTCAAAAGACTCCTGCTGTATAGCATTCGAAATTAAAACAGGGGAGTAGGTTATATTTGAAACCGGAACAGGATCTACCCATATAATTTTAGTGTAAACCAAAAAAGGCAATGCCACAGAAGTAATAAGTCCGGCTAATAAAAACCATCTGTTACTATTGAAAAAAGTTTCTTTACGTAATAGCAAGAAATAAGCAAAGTAAAACAAAGCAAGTAATCCACTTGATTTTGCGATAAAAATGAAAAGTGCTTCCATAAACGGTTATTTTTCTTCTTTTGGATTTTCAATCATGGCCAGGATTTCGCGTAATTCCGCGGCAGATATTTTTTCTTCTTTGGCAAAAAAAGAAACCATACTTTTATATGAACTATTAAAATAATTATCAATAGCAGTACTCATAAAACCTTTTCGGTAATCTTCGATAGTTACGACAGGAAAATATTGATGGGTGTTCCCAAAGGCATTATGACTCACATATCCTTTTTCCTCCAGGTTGCGTACAATGGTAGAGAGTGTATTATAATGGGGCTGATCTTCTGTTATTTCTGCCTGAACTTCTTTTACGAATGCTTTTTTAAGCTTCCATAATATGTGCATGATTTCTTCTTCTTTGTTCGTAAGCTTTTGCATGTTTTCTAATTTTAATTCAAACTTACAACTATATTTATAGTTACGCAACTATAAATATAGTTATTTAACTAAAATTTCAGTTTAGGCATGCAAATACATTTCAATTTAAAGTTAATAAATTGAAAATTAATGCTTTATAGTAAAAATAAAATTTAAGAGATTTTCTCGTCGATTAAAGCTTTCTTAATCCAGAAGCAGCAAAATGTTGCAACGACACCAATGCAGGCCATAAAAAGCCAGTTGATCTGATACCCCAGTCTGGTAATCATTTCGAAACCAACTTTTGAACTTACAATATGCGCCAGACTAAAACTCATCGTATACAACGCCATATATTGTCCTTCCTGACCACGTGGTGCACGGCTTAAAGCAAAAGCATTGGAGAACGGAAAAGTCAGGATTTCTCCGACAGATATACAAATCATTGAAATAACTAATATTCCTGCCCACACATTTATAAGGAGCATAAAGAAACTAAGAGACATGATAAAGGACCCCAGAATAATAATTTTTATTTTAGGAAACCCTTTTCGTTCCATAAAACCGACCGTTGGCATTTCTAATGCGAAAATCAGAAGACCGTTCAATGTCATTAACAGTCCGGTTTGGAATTCGCTGAGACCAAACTTTTCATTGTGATATAAAGGTAAAGTTGTAAAAAGCTGAAAGAAAATCATAGCGGTTACAAAACTTACAAATAAGAAAGCCCAGAATATACGATCATGAAAAACTGATTTCACGGATTTTGCACTTTCAATTTTATCATCATGGGTTGCTTTTTTCTTTTCTTTTACCAAAAGTGCAAAGATTAAAATCGAAATAATGCAGGATGATCCGTCAACCCAAAATAATCCCTGATACCCAATTCCCATAATAATTAGCCCTCCTAAAGCAGGACCGGCAGCAAAACCAAGATTCACAGCCAGACGCACTAAAGTTAAGGCACGGGTTCTGTTTTCGGGTTTAGCATATGCTCCCAAAGAAACAAACATGGCCGGTCTGAACATATCTGCAATTACCATTAGTATAAACATGGCACCGCAAAGTGCCCAGAAAGTGGTGATATATTGTACAAAGAAAAGCGAAACTCCACTCGTAAATAAACTAAAAATCATAATCTTATAAAATCCAATTTTATCGGATAATTTTCCACCTAGCCAAGATCCCAACATAGATCCCAAACCAAATGAAACCATAATCCATCCTACCTGATTGTAAGTGAAATGCAGGTCTTCTTTTAAATATTTCGATAAAAAAGGAAGTACCATTGTACCGGCACGATTGATAAAAGTGACTAGTGTAAGTATCCAAATTTCTCTTGAAAATCCTCTGAAATTATTGATATAGTGGGTAAAAGCGGTCTTAAGCATTATAAATCGGTTATTTGCAACAAAGTTAGAAAACTTTGTAACGTAGAGCGGTTGCTGCTTTGTTACTTTTAAACTATTTTTGCATAAAATTTTCAAGATGAAAAAAATTATCGCATTTGTTTTACTGTTGACTTTGAATTTCGTTTTTAGCCAGAAGAAATTTGACAAAAGTGATGCTGAAAAATTTCAAAAGACAATCAATGCAGAATATGCTGATGCTAAGACAAGTCCGTTGATGGCGGAAGATTTAAAATCATTTAAGACTTTAGATTTTTATCCGGTAAATGGCAAATATTTTGTGAATGCAAAATTGGTAAAAGCTAAAAATGAAAAGGTTTTCGAAATGAAAACTACCGGAACAAGAACGCCAAAATATATTAAATACGGAAC
>JBDTNT010000084.1:0-9286 GCA_039933615.1 Flavobacterium sp.
GTTACTGTAATGGGTCACGTCGATCACGGTAAAACATCTTTACTGGATTATATCCGTAAAGAAAATGTTATCGCTGGTGAGTCCGGAGGTATTACACAGCATATTGGAGCATACGGAGTAACTTTAGATAATGGTCAGAAAATTGCATTTTTAGATACACCGGGTCACGAGGCGTTTACCGCAATGCGTGCGCGTGGTGCTCAGGTTACAGATATTGCTATTATTGTAATTGCTGCGGATGATGATATCATGCCACAAACAAAAGAGGCAATAAGCCATGCTCAGGCAGCTGGTGTGCCAATTATTTTTGCAATCAATAAAGTGGATAAGCCAAATGCTAATCCTGAAAAAATTAAAGAAAAACTGGCAGGTATGAATTTACTTGTTGAAGACTGGGGAGGAAAAATTCAGTCACACGATATTTCTGCGAAAACAGGATTAGGTGTGAAAGAATTGTTAGAGAAAGTTTTATTAGAGGCTGAGATTTTAGATTTAAAATCAAACCCAAATAAAGCAGCTCAGGGTACAGTTGTTGAGGCTTTCTTAGATAAAGGAAAAGGATATGTATCTACAATTTTAGTTCAACACGGAACTTTAAAAATTGGAGATTATATGTTGGCTGGTAAACATCACGGTAAGATTAAAGCCATGCATGATGAAAGAGGCCATATTGTTTTAGAAGCAGGTCCTTCGACTCCGGTTTCGGTTTTAGGTTTAGATGGTGCTGCTACAGCGGGTGATAAATTCAATGTTTTTGAAGACGAAAAAGAAGCAAAACAAATCGCATCTAAACGTTCTCAATTAATGCGTGAACAATCTGTACGTACACAAAGACATATTACGCTTGACGAAATTGGTCGTCGTATCGCTCTTGGTCAGTTTAAAGAATTGAACGTAATCCTTAAAGGAGACGTTGATGGATCTGTTGAAGCATTATCAGATTCGTTCTCTAAACTTTCTACAGAAGAAATTCAAATTAATATCATTCATAAAGGTGTTGGAGCAATTACTGAAACTGACGTTATGTTGGCTTCTGCTTCAGATGCAATCATTATCGGATTTAACGTTCGTCCTGCTGGAAATGCGAGACAACTTGCAGATAAAGAAGAAATCGATATCCGTTACTACTCTATTATCTACGCTGCTATCGATGACTTAAAAGATGCGATGGAAGGAATGTTAGCTCCTGAGATGAAAGAAGAAATTTTAGGTACTGCTGAAATTCGTGAGATTTTCAAAATTTCTAAAGTTGGTTCAATTGCTGGATGTATGGTTATGGATGGTAAAATTATGAGAACTTCTAAAATTAGAGTTATCAGAGAAGGAGTGGTAGTGCATACAGGTGAACTTGTAGCATTGAAACGTTTCAAAGATGATGTAAGGGAGGTTTCTAAAGGTTACGATTGTGGTATTCAGATTAAAGGTTACAATGATATCGAAGAAAGAGATGTTATTGAGGCATACCATGAAGTTGCTATCAAAAAGAAATTGAAATAAAATTCAATACTTAATATTTTAAAGTCCCATCGAAAGTTGGGACTTTTTTTGTTACTATGTTTTGAAGAATCATCTCCCCTGTTGGTTTTTAAGTCAGGGAATATTCTTATTTATTTCAAATTTTAATATTATTTTTGATTAAAATTATTTGACTATGAAACGATTAATATATACAGTACTTCTTTTTGTAAGTATTTCTACTTTGTCCTTTTCCCAAGAAGCCGTAGAGAAAAAATCTCCACCGGAAGGGAATGCTTTAGTGGGAGATCATTATGGAGCCGATGTTTCTAAAGTATCTGAAGATAAAGCGATCCCGGTTGAGAAGCTGGAAAGCGGATTAAAGGATTCTAAAAAGATAGAAAATGTTGCAGTAAAAGGATTAGTAACCGATGTTTGTGAAAAAAGGGGATGTTGGCTAACTATTAAAACAGAAGGAGGGAATTCGTTTTTTGTTAAAATGAAGGATTATGCTTTTTTTGTGCCGACAGCTTTAAAAGGGAAAAATGTTGTTTTAGAAGGTGTCGCCGAGAAAAAAATTACCTCCGTTGAAGAGCTAAAGCATTATGCAAAAGATGCTAAAAAACTGCAATCAGAAATAGATGCCATTACAGCACCAAAAGAAGAAATTCGATTTGTAGCTGATGGAATTAAAGTGGTAAACTAAGGCTTGCTGCAATTTCAAATGAAATAATTACCGATGAAGTCTCAATGAAAGTTGAGGCTTTTTTTGTTTAGTAGTACTCTAATTTGTTTTAGGTCTTAAAATGCCTGAATTAATTTTTATAAGTTTTTTCTTTTAATTTAAAAATTAACATGTGAAAAATCTTATTTATTTAGAAAATATTTATATTTACAAAAAACAATAAATTGAGATGAAGATGAAAAAGCCAGCCAAACCATTCTTAAAAATTAGTTTTATCTTAGTGATAACATTTTTTATGTTTAATTGTAGTGATGAATCTCATGATTCTAGCGCTGTAACAACCGAATTAGACTTTCAATCTGCCAAACTGGAAACAGTGCCTCAGAAAAAATCGTTTGATTTCTTTAATGAATTAAATAATGAACAATTAAACAAAAAAGCAGTAAATAATGATATTGATTTAAAAATAGATTTGTCCTCTTTAGAACAAGTGGATGTAACAGATACAGATGCTAAATTAAATATTGCGAATGCTACGACCGGATTGGAAGGAGTAGAAACAGAAATTTTGCAAATAAAAATAGATGGAGAAGTGCAGACAGTTTTGTTCCATCGCATTCCTGAAAACAGAAAAACTTCTGTGACTGCCAGAGCGCCCAACGACAATGGAGAATTTACGGGCCGCATATATTCTACTAATCTAAAAGGTGAGGTGCTTAGTGGTTTTAAAATGGAGAAGGGAATTATTACTGGTGTGAATAGTCCTTCGGCTTATATTAAAGATCCTATTCCATTAAAAGAAGTTGTTGTTTAAAACACCTACATAGCACCGGTAACGAATGATGCCTATACAAGGATGAATTATCAGTTTGTGAGAACGCAAAACAATGGTTCTGCAATGGGTATCGCTTATGCTGCTTATTACGGGAAACAATATATAAAAGCATTTGATGATAAGATTGATGATTCTAAATTGCCTCCGTGTTTGAAGAAAATTCTTAATGATCTAAAAAAGGTGGGGACAAGCCCTGGAAATATGATTGCCAAATTTACCGGTGATCCTTGGTCTGCAAATTATAATTGGACAATGGAGCAAGGAAAAACGAGTCCAGACGTTCCGGCACATACATTAGCTAATTCTTATAATGCAAATACAGGTATTAAAACGGTCTTTGATGTTGTGTCCTATACTAATGCAACAGAGTTGTCTTGGGCAAAAACAATACTTCATGAATCAATTCATTCTTATTTGACAACCTATTATATACGTAATCAAAAAGATATGGCAGCAACCTATCCTCAAATGCTTGAAGAATGGGGTAAGAGTACTTTTAACAAAGCGCAACATGAAGAAATAGCTAGAACCCTTATAAATTCAATTAGCGTTGCTTTAGAAAATTATGGCATTGATAAAGGGTATAAATTAGATAGGCAGTTTTATCAGGATATGGCTTTGGGTGGTCTTGAAGAAACGGATGTATTTAAGGCTTTGCCTGAAGCGCAAAGAAAAAGGATTTCCGATACCGTTAACATTGAGTTGCATGGTAAAGACATGGAAGGAAAGTCAAAACCGCAAAAGAGTAAAAAGGCAGGTTGTTAATTATAATAGATAAGGAAGCTATAATTGATTTTTATTTAGCCGATTGTGATAGGTCGTCGATAGAATTTGAGGATGCAAGATTAAGGGAGTATAAACGAAGGAGGGTAAATTAAATAATTTGTTTAATGTTAAATTGATCTAAAATCTGAATTATGAAAAGAGTTTTGTATGTTATGTTTTTTTTATTTTCGAATATAATGTTGGGAAATAAAATTGATGAGTTAAAAACGGTAAGAGAAGTTGAGCATTTTATTAAAAGGTTTTTCCCTGAGTTTAATAAGGAAAGAGACGAAAATTTTGATTACGGTAATTTTAGAATTGAGCCAGATCAAATTATCTACAATAATTTAGATTGTCAAAATAAATTTGACAGTAGTGAAATTAAAAACTGGGGGAAAGTTGATATTAATAATGATGGACTAACCGATTTGTTTTTTGTTCCTCATTTCAGGGGATATTATCAATATTTTATTATTGATAAGGGAAAGAATGCTTTTGAGTTGTTTCTTATAAATGATTTTAATAGTTGTGAGCTATCAAGTGTTATCAAAGTAAATGACCAAAATCATATTAAATTCCGTAGAGCAAGATCGACTGCTATGATGTATCCTGGTGATTTAACTGTTACGTACGAAACGGATACTTTGACTTATAAATTTGGTACGTTTATAGAATTAAACAATAAAGAAAATATACCGGACTTACAAGTAGAGAAAATTGAAATGGAGACTACAACTTGCGGAGGGTCATGTCCGAATTTTGAGTTAGAAATAAAGCGTAATTTGAAAACTAAATTTTACGGTAAATTGTATGTCAGGTTTGTTGGGAAGTCAGAGTCAAAGATTACAGCTAAAGAGTGGTCGAAAATAAACACCTTGATTAATTATATTGAAGTTAAAAAACTAAAGGATCGTTATGTAGCCGATTCTTTTGATCTTCCCACAATCAATTTAAAAGTAACCTTTGAAGACGGTAGTGTTAAGGTTATTGATGACTATGGAGCAGACGGTACTTTTGGTTTAAGAGCGCTTTACAGTAAATTAAAGAAAATCGGGATGGATACTAAATGGAAATAAAAAAGTTGTTCTGAAGTTTTTCAGTTTCGGCTTATTAAGCAAAATAATGTTGGTGTAAATCATAAAAAAAGCAACTCTATTCAGGAGTTGCTTTTTTTATGAAATGATTCGCTATAATCTGTTCAGTGATTACTTGCCAGGCTTTAATAAAAAAACACTTTTATATTTCTTTTTGATTTCAGCTAAGTTTCTCTCCGCTTCGATTCTGGTTTTAAAATTCCCAACAATAACTTTATAGTTCGGAGTGTTAAAAATAATCGTTCCGTCAATTGTATAAAACTCTCTTTTGAAATCGGTTAGCGTCTTTTTGGCTTCGTCGCTTTTTCCGCTGAAAATTTGAATTCTGTAAGTGTCATTTGTACTTATTGATGTGTTAATTTTACGTTTGTCATTCAATAACTGCTCAAATTTAGGGTCCTGATTTAGTGTTAAATTTTGGTCTTGAGCGTTAATGTTATAGGCTAAAGTTAGCATTGCTAATGTTAAGAAAACTCTTTTGGACGAGGTTAAAATTCTCATAATGTGATGGTTTTTATGCAAAAATAGTATTTAAAGTTTATATTGAAAATTTCAATATTATTTAGAATTGATATAAATTGATATTTAAGAGTATTTTAAGGTTTTGAGAATAGTTCATAAGTCGTATTTTTGTGCAAGTTTTAAAAGAAGGTGTTCGGTTTTTATTGTTTTAATACAGAAAAAACCATACCAAAAATTAGTAGATAATTTTATACTATATGAAAAAGGTGGGTAACCATAATTCGATCTCAAGAAAATTATTACTTAGCTTATCGCTAACGTTAATTTTCTCCCTAACTTCATTTGCTCAAGAAGCTGCTGCTCCGGCTGCAACTGCAGGTGGTGATCCAGTAAAAGGGAAGGAACTTTTTAATGCAAATTGCGCTGCATGTCACAAATTAGATGCAAAATCAACAGGTCCTGCTTTAAGAGGGGTTGCTGGTAAGCATGAAATGGCTTGGATTTACAAGTGGGTGCACAACAGTTCTGAAGTAATTAAGTCTGGCGACGCTGTTGCAGTTAAACTTTTTGAAGAAAACAACAAGTCAGTTATGACTGCTTTTCCTCAATTATCTGAAGGTGATATTGATAATATTATCGCTTATACTTCTGAAGTAAAAGCAGAACCTGCTCCGGGGTCTGTTTCTGCATTGCCAACAGGACCGCAAGAAGGTGGAAGTGGAATTTCTAATAATATCATTTTAGGTGCTCTTGCACTTGTTATGGCTATTTTGGTTGTGATGTTGTTCATGGTGAACAAAGTATTGACCAAGGTTGCAGGTAATAACGGTATTGTTGTGGCTCCTAGAGAAGCTAGAACTCCAATTTGGAAAGCTTTTGCTAAAAACCAATTTCTGGTTTTGGTAACTTCTATATTTTTGCTTTTGGCAAGTGGTTATTTTGTTTACGGTTACCTTATGCAGGTAGGTGTTGATCAAAATTATGAACCAATCCAGCCAATCCATTATTCTCATAAAATTCACGCAGGTGATAATGAGATCAATTGTAAATATTGTCACTCTGCTGCCCGTGTGAGTAAAAATGCAGGTATTCCTTCTTTGAATGTTTGTATGAACTGTCATAAAAACATTTCTGAGGTTGCTGAAACTACTGCGACTCCGGAATACAGCAAGGCTTTTTATGATGCTCAGATTCAAAAATTATATGATGCCGTTGGATGGGATAAGACTAAACAAGCTTATACCGGAAAAACACAGCCAGTAAAATGGGTGCGTATTCATAATTTACCTGATTTCGTATATTTTAATCACTCACAACACGTTTCTGTTGCAGGTGTAGAATGTCAGACTTGTCACGGACCGGTACAGGAATTTGAAATCATGAAGCAATATTCTAAATTAACAATGGGATGGTGTATTGATTGCCATAGAAAAACTGATGTTAAGATGGAAGGAAATGCATACTATGATAAAATTCATGCTGAGCTTTCTAAAAAATATGGTGTAGACAAATTGACTGCAGCGCAAATGGGAGGTTTAGAATGCGGTAAATGCCACTATTAATCGAATTATTAAGATTTTAATATTTATATACAATGTCATCAAACAAAAAATACTGGAAAAGTGTTGAGGAACTAGAAAATAGTTCTATTGTTGAGGCGCTTAGAAATAACGAATTTGTTGAAGAGATTCCTACTGATGAATTTTTAGGGAATGCAGATGCATTAGCTTCATCTGGGACTTCACGTCGTGACTTTTTAAAGTACGTAGGCTTTAGTACTGCAGCCGTAACGCTAGCAGCTTGCGAGGGCCCTGTTCACAAGTCTATACCTTATGTGTTACAACCAGAACAGATCATCCCTGGTGTTGCGGATTATTATGCAACTACTGTTTTTGATGGTTTTGATTTTGCTAACCTTTTAGTGAAAACCCGTGAAGGTCGTCCAATTAAAATTGAAAACAATACTATTTCCGGAGCTAAGTTTTCGGCCAATGCTAGGATTCATGCGTCTATCCTGTCATTATATGACAGCATGCGTTTGAAAGAACCTAAATTGGATGGAAAAAATAGTAGCTGGTCTGCTGTTGATTTGAAAATTAAATCAAGTATTGCTGACGCAAAAGCAAAAGGTGGACAAGTTGTATTGTTGACTAACACTTTAGCGAGTCCGTCTACAGAAAAACTGATTGGTGAATTTATTGCTAAAAACCCAAATGCCAAGCATGTGGTTTATGATGCAGTATCTTCTTCAGATGCTCTAGATGCATTTCAAACAGTTTATGGGGAAAGAGCTTTAGTTGATTATGATTTTTCAAAGGCATCTTTAATCGTTTCTGTCGGAGCTGATTTCTTAGGAGACTGGCAAGGTGGTGGATACGATTCAGGATATGCAAAAGGACGTATTCCTCAAAACGGAAAAATGTCCCGTCATTTTCAGTTCGAATCAAACATGACATTATCTGGAGCTGCTGCTGATAAACGTGTTCCTATGACAGGAGCTGATCAGAAACAGGCTTTAGTTCAAATATATAATATCGTTGCAGGTGCTTCTGTTCCGGTTTCTTTAGAAGCCAAATTTAAAACAGAGGTTGTTAAAGCTGCTCAGCAATTAAAAGCTGCTGGGGCAAAAGGAGTTTTAGTATCTGGAATTGAAGATAAAAATGCTCAATTGTTAGTTTTGGCTATCAATCAGGCATTAGCTAGTGAAGCTTTTAGCACTGCCGGAACAAGACAAATTAGAAAAGGCTCTAATGCAGTTGTTGCTCAGTTGTTGAAAGATATGAATGCTGGAAGTGTTCATACTTTAATCATGAGTGGTGTAAATCCTGTTTATACATTAGCGGATTCATCTTCTTTTGAAGCTGGATTGAAAAAAGTAAAAACATCAGTTGCTTTCTCTTTAAAAGAAGATGAAACTGCATCTGCTGTTACAATTGCTGCTCCGGTTGCCCATTATTTAGAGGCGTGGGGTGATGTTGAGATAACAAAAGGAACTTATAGTCTGACTCAGCCTACTATTCGTCCTATATTTAATACAAAACAATTCCAAGACGTTTTATTATCATTAAACGGAATTCCTGGAACTTTCTACGATTATATTAAAGCTACTTCTGCTGGTATTACTGTAGGTTCTTCTTGGAATAAAGTTTTACATGATGGTGTTTTTGTAATTGGATCATCTGCTTTATCTGGTGGCTCTTATGATTATACTGCGGCTGCAAGTGCAGTTTCAAAATCAAAACCGGCTGGTGATTTCGAACTAGTATTATATACTAAAACAGGTTTAGGTGACGGACAACAAGCAAACAATCCTTGGTTGCAGGAGTTTCCGGATCCAATCACAAGAGTTTCTTGGGATAACTATGTTACTGTTTCGAATGCTGATGCTAAGAAGCTTGGATTAACAAATGAAATCGTTGCCAACGGTGGTTTAAATGGTAGTTATGCTACTATTACAACAGCTGATGGTGCTAAGCTGGAAAATGTTCCGGTAATTGTTCAGCCCGGACAAGCTGTTGGTACAGTTGGTCTAGCTGTTGGTTACGGACGTAAAGCAGCTTTAAAAGAAGAAATGCAAGTAGGTTTAAATGCTTACGCTTTATATAAAAACTTTAATAGTGTTCAGGCTATTTCTATTGCGAAAGCAGATGGAGTTCACGAGTTTGCTTGTGTTCAGGGTCAGAAAACTTTAATGGGTAGAGGAGATATTATTAAGGAGACTACTCTTGAAGTATTTAATACTAAAGATGCAGAACATTGGAATCAACAACCAATGGTATCTTTAGATCACCAGGAAGTAGAAGCTACAACTGTTGATTTATGGGAGTCATTTGATCGTTCTACAGGACATCACTTTAACCTTTCTATAGACTTAAATGCTTGTACAGGATGTGGAGCATGTGTTATTGCTTGTCATGCTGAAAACAATGTACCGGTTGTAGGTAAAGCTGAAGTAAGAAGAAGCCGTGATATGCACTGGTTGCGTATTGA
>JBDTNT010000085.1:0-10536 GCA_039933615.1 Flavobacterium sp.
GTCGTTGTAACGGCCGGCGGAAGAGTTTTGGTGGAAGGAATTGATTATAGTGTAGATTATCAATTAGGGAGGGTTCAGATTTTAGATCCTTCACTTCAGGCGTCTAATACCCCAATTGAAGTTTCTTTGGAAAACAATTCAATCTTTGGACAGCAAACCCGAAGATTTATGGGTTTCAATGTGGAGCATAAAATCTCTGATAATTTTGTCGTTGGCGGAACTTTCTTAAAAATGACCGAAAGACCGTTTACCCAAAAATCAAGTTACGGTCAGGAATCCGTAAACAATACCATTTTTGGTTTTAACGGAAATTATGCAACTGAAGTTCCTTTCTTTACCAGATTGGTAAATAAGCTGCCTAACATAGATACAGATGTTCCATCTAATCTTTCTATACGTGGAGAAGTTGCTTTTTTAAGACCGGATGCTCCAAAAGCAAGTGATTTTGAAGGAGAAGCAACTATATATGTTGATGATTTTGAAGGCTCGCAATCAACTATCGATATGCGTTCTGCTTACGCCTGGAGCTTGTCATCAACGCCATTTATAAATTCAGCAAATGACGATACTTTTAAGGCAGGTTCAAATGATTTGCATTATGGATATAAAAGAGCAAAATTAGCATGGTACACCATAGATCCTGTTTTCTACTCTTCAAAACCATCCGGTATTTCTAACGATGACTTATCTTTAAATACAACGAGAAGAGTTTACAGTAAAGAATTGTATCCAAATACAGATATTGCCCAGGGGCAGATACAGGTTATTAATACTCTTGATTTAAGTTATTACCCATCTGAAAGAGGGCCTTACAATAATAATCCAAGCTTTAGTACAGAACCTTCAACATCTAATTTTGGAGGGATAATGCGATCTTTGAATTCGACCAACTTTGAGCAGGGAAATGTTGAATATATACAATTTTGGGTACTTGACCCTTATGTAGGTAATGGTCAGGCTGAACAGAATAATGCAGGAAAAATATATTTTAACTTAGGTGAAGTTTCGGAAGATGTATTAAAAGACGGAAGAAAACAATACGAAAACGGATTAGGTCCGGGTCAGGTATTGGTGAATCCACAGCCACTTTGGGGAGACGTTCCGGCTTCGCAATCGTTGATTTATGCTTTTGATACTAATGCGGATAACCGTACGAATCAGGACGTAGGTTTAGATGGTTTGCCAGATTCAAGAGAAGCGGCGATTTATAATAATTATGCCGGAGAAGAAGATCCTGCTGCGGATAATTACAAATATTATTTAAATACTGAAGGGGGCGTAAAGGACCGCTATAAAAGATATAATGGAGTTGAAGGAAACTCTGCCGTTAGTATTGATGACCCGAATCGTGGTGCCACAACTTTACCCGATGTAGAAGATATCAATCGGGACAACACGATGAATACTATCAATGCTTATTACGAATATAGTATTGATATTAAACCAGGAATGGCAATTGGTCAAAACTACATTACGGATATTCGTGAAGTTAGCAATATTGAATTACCAAACGGAAGTACAACCAGCGCAAGATGGATTCAGTTTAAAATCCCGGTTTCTCAGCCTCAAAATACAATAGGGACTATTTCAGATTTTAGATCAATCCGATTCATGCGTATGTTTATGACCGGTTTTAATGAGCAGATGACCGTACGTTTTGGAGCTTTGGATTTGGTAAGAGGAGAATGGAGAAGGTATACGGGAACGCTTGATGCAAATGATACTAATATCACAGATGACAATACAGATTTTGATGTTTTGGCAGTCAATGTTCAGGAAAACGGGACGAAATGTCCTGTAAATTATGTGATTCCTCCAGGAGTACAAAGAGAACAATTGTATAATAATAATACCGTTATCAATCAGAATGAGCAATCTCTTGCTTTAAGGGTTTCCGGCGGTGGATTGGAATTTAGGGATTCAAGAGCTGTTTTTAAAAATGTAAGCGTTGACATGCGTCAGTATAAAAAACTGAAAATGTTTTTACATGCCGAATCATTGCCAAATGAGGTTGAATTGGGAGATAATGAAATGGCAGCATTCATCCGTTTTGGAAATGACTTTACACAAAACTACTATCAGGTCGAAATTCCGCTGAAAGTAACAAGACCTGCTGGTTCATGTACCGTTAATGCAGATGATGTTTGGAGCGAGGAAAATAATATTGATCTGGCACTTGACTTATTGACCAAAATGAAAATTAAGGCCATGCCTCTTGATATTAATTCTGATAAAAGGGATATTAATGGTGTTTACTACCCGGATGATGACGTATCAATGGAGGGTGGTGACGGAGACACTAAATTGAGATTGGGTATAAAAGGAAATCCTAATTTTGGTTTGGTGCGAACATTAATGATTGGAGTAAAAAGCAGGGAAGAACGCAGGGATATTAAAGGAGAGGTTTGGTTTAATGAACTTCGTATGGCCGATTTAGAAAATAAAGGCGGCATGGCTGCTATATTAAGTGTTGATACAAATATGGCTGATTTTGCAACAGTTTCTGCTACCGGACGCAAAAGTACAATTGGTTTCGGATCACTTGAGGAAGGTGCAAATGAAAGAGATAGAGAAGAGATCCAGCAATATAATATTGTTACCAATTTAAATTTAGGAAAATTATTGCCACCGAAATGGGGAATCAATCTGCCATTTAATTATGCTATCGGAGAAGAGGTAATCACACCGGAATATGATCCTTTTAATCAGGATATTAAGTTGGAACAGTTGCTGAGAGAAACAACCGATTCTAACGAAAAAGAGAATATCAGAACCCGTGCAGTAGATTATACAAAGCGAAAAAGCATCAATTTCATCGGAGTAAGAAAAGACAGGGCTCCGGAACAAAAACAACATGTATATGATGTTGAGAATTTTACTTTTTCACAATCCTACAATCAGGTAGAACGCCATGACTATGAAGTAGCGGATTATAATGATGAACAGTCCAATACGGCAGTAAATTATGCTTATACTTTTCAGCCAAAAGAATTGGTTCCTTTTAAGAAAACCAAATTCATGAAAAAAAGTGAATATTGGAAAATGTTAAGTGATTTTAATGTAAATTATTTACCTTCTAATGTGACTTTTAATACGAATATATTGAGACAAAGTAATCGTCAGCAATACAGGGATGTAGACGTTGAAGGAATTGGGCTTGATCCGCTATACAGAAGAAATTTTGCTTTTAACTATCAATATGGTTTTGGTTTTAATCTGACAAAATCACTAAAATTAAATTACACGGCCGCTTCTAATAATATCGTTAGGAATTTTCTAAACGATGATAATTCGCCTAAAGAAGATTTTAATATCTGGGATGATTACTGGGATATCGGAACACCAAATCAGCACCTGCAGCAATTGGTGTTGAATTATGATATTCCGATAAATAAAATCCCGGTTTTAAGTTTTATAAAAGCAAGTTATTCCTATACTGCTGATTACAGCTGGCAGCGATCTTCAACGGCTCTTTCTGAATATGAAGCGCCAGACGGAACTATTTACGATTTAGGAAATACTATTCAGAATGCTAATTCAAATACATTAACATCAACATTCAATATGAATATGTTGTACAAGTATTTAGGATTAACACCCGGAGCTAAAAAAACAGCAAAACCTAAAACAACAGCACCGCCAAAACCGGGAGAGAAAATTGTAAATACAGCAAAACCAGTTACGTCCAGCAGTCCTTTTTATGACGGATTGATCGGTGTTCTGACAAGCGTTAAAAATATTCAGGTTAATTATACAATAAATAACGGAACGGTATTACCTGGATATACACCAGGTGTTGGATTCTTTGGTACTTCGAAGCCAACATTAGGGTTTGTTTTCGGAAGTCAGGATGATGTGCGCTTTGAATCTGCTAAAAACGGATGGCTAACAGATTATCAGGAATTCAACCAGAACTTTACACAGGTAACCAACAAGACTTTGAAAGTGACCGCCAATGTTGATTTGTTTCCTGATTTCAAGATTGATCTGGCGATGGACAGAGCGTATTCTGAAAACTCATCAGAACAATATTCTGTTAGGGAGTCAGATAATTTATATCAGCCTTTGTCACGTTACACATACGGAATGTTCTCCATTTCAACAGTATTGATCGGGACTTCTTTTTCAACAAGTAACGAAACGCAATCTGCTGCATTTGATGATTTTAGAAACAATCGTCTGATAATTGCAAACAGGCTGGCAGAAGATCACTATGGCTCAGGAAATCCAATACCAAGATACGGAGACATCAATAATCCGATCCCTGCACTTCCTGCAAATCCTGCAGATGAAGATCCGGATAAAAAGAAAAGAGAAATATATACTTCTAATCAGGGATATCCGATAGGTTTTGGAAAAAGTAATCAGGCTGTATTATTGCCATCATTTTTAGCGGCTTATTCCGGAAAAGATGCGTCAGGTGCTTCTACTGATATTTTCAGAAGTTTTCCAATTCCAAACTGGAGTATTAAATACAACGGATTGATGCGTTACAAATACTTTAAAGATAAATTTAAACGTTTCTCATTACAGCATAATTACAGAGCTTCGTATACGATAAATCAATTTAGGTCTAATTTTGATTATTCTGAAAAACCGGATGGACAAGACGTAAATGGTAACTTCTTTAATAAGACAATCATGTCAAATGTCAATTTGGTAGAGCAGTTTAGTCCGCTTATCCGGGTAGATTTTGAATTGAAAAGTTCTCTAAGAGTTCTTACTGAAATCAAAAAAGACAGAGCCTTATCAATGAGTTTTGATAATAATTTATTGACAGAGGTGAAAGGAATGGAGTATATAATCGGTTTAGGGTATCGTTTTAAAGATGTGATTTTCTCTTCAAGACTAGCAGATACTCCGACAGGAATTATCAAAAGTGATATCAATATAAAAGCAGATTTCTCTTTAAGAAACAACGAAACATTAGTACGCTATTTAGATTATGATAACAATCAGCTGGCTGCCGGACAAAATATCTGGGCACTAAAGCTTACGGCGGATTATTCATTCAGTAAAAACTTAACAGCCATATTCTATTATGATCATTCGTTCTCCAAGGCAGTAATTTCAACCTCATTTCCATTAACTAATATTCGGTCCGGATTTACGCTTCGATATAATTTCGGAAATTAATTTTGAGATTCTAAAGGAGATTTCATTAGAAGATTATTACATTTGTGGCTTAAATATTCAATTTTCAATTTTCAAACACAACTATTATGAGCATACCAGCAAATTTAAAGTACACAAAAGATCACGAATGGGTTAGCATCGAAGGAGATGTTGCAACTGTAGGAATTACTCATTTTGCACAAAAAGAGTTAGGAGATATCGTGTATGTTGAAGTAGAAACTTTAGATCAGACACTTGATAAAGATGAGGTTTTTGGAACTGTTGAAGCTGTAAAAACAGTTTCTGATTTATTCTTGCCATTGACAGGAGAAATCATTGCTTTTAATGATAGTTTAGAAAGCGCACCTGAAACAGTAAATTCTGATCCTTACGGAGCTGGATGGATGATCAAAATAAAAATTTCTAATACATCAGAAATTGATTCTCTTTTGTCTGACGAAGCTTATAAAGAACTAATCGGTGCCTAAACAATTATTACTGTGTTGGGCAATAATTTGTTCGGGAGTTATAACGTATTTCTGTTTGACAGACTCCAGTAATATTCCCGCAGTAAATTTTCCAAGTATAGATAAAATTGTACATTTCTGTTTTCATTTTGGATTTACAATTTCCTGGATTTTGTTTTTCAAGAAAGAATTAAAAGGAAAAGTAGCTGATGATTATAAAGCATATCTTGTTTCATTTATATTTTCAGTTTTTTTTGGAATTACAATTGAAATTTTGCAAGGTGTTTTTACGACCACCAGGGCAGCGGATGTAACAGATATTTTAGCAAATACAATTGGGGGTACAACCGCAATTTTTACCGCTATCGCTTTTAAAAGGCAAATAGACAAAATATAAGAAAATAAATACCCACTTCGGTGGGTTTTTTATTACCCAGAAATCAAGGACAATAAAGACTGTTTTTTTCTGAATTTTAAATGTATTTTTGTCGACGGTTCTATGTAATTCCAAAATCATGAATGTTAAGCAATATTTAGATTCTACTTACTTAAAAACTGCTTCACAAGCTGGCCTTTCTGAAGCCGAAAATCTTGTAGTCGTTAAAAAGGCAATTAATGAGGCTGTTAAAGAAGGCTTTAAACTGATTATGATTCGCCCGGAACATGTTGCCTTGGCGAAGCAAATGATTGTTAAAGCTAATTCGACTTTGCTTATTGGTACAGTTATCGATTTTCCGGAAGGGAAATCAGATTTGGAAACAAAGATAAAAGAAGCAAACGAAGCAATCGAAAATGGAGCCGACGAGCTGGATTTTGTCTGCAATTATGAAGCTTTTAAAAACGGAGACATTGCTTTAGTAAAGCAGGAAATTTTAATCGGAACACAGATCGGGCTCGCACATAATAAAACAGTAAAATGGATTATTGAAGTTGCAGCTTTGAATGATAAACAAATTATTCAGCTTTCTGCTTTAATAAAGAATATTGTAATATCAAATTTTAAAGAAGAGAATTACAATGCCGTATTTGTAAAATCATCAACAGGTTTTTTTAAGACAAAGGATAATTTACCAAATGGCGCGACTATTCCGACTGTTATTATGATGTTAGAAAATGCATCCCCTTTGCCGGTAAAAGCGGCCGGCGGAGTTCGGTCTTATGATGAAGCAACAGAAATGATCCGTTTAGGTGTTAAACGCATCGGAACTTCCGCGGCAAAGGCAATTGCTACCGGAGAAAATACCTCAAATCAATATTAAATGAAAACCCAAATTTACGTGAATAAGATTTTTTTATCTTTTATTCTTACATTGTCAGCCTTATTTGCTTTTTCGCAGGAGAGCAATAACTCCTCAATTACGCCTGGTTTTACATCAGAGCAATTTCCTGTTTTTCCTAATTGTGAAAATTTGCAGGCCAAAAAACTGGAGAATTGTTTTTATAAAGAAGTTCAGGATTTTGTATTCCATAATTTTGAAGTTCCTCAGAATCTGAAACAATCAGATTATAAAGGAGAAGTAAAAGTCCTTTTTGAAGTTAATGAAAAAGGAGAATTTAAAGTCATTTACGTAAACGCAATGAATGATGAACTGGCACAGGAATCAAAACGTGTTTTTGAAAGTTTTCCTAAAATAAAGCCCTCCACTTATAATGGGAAACCAACGTATTCAAAATACACCATTACGATAAATATCCCTTTAAAAAGTGCGGATCAGATTGCAGAAGAAGCTTTAGCGGCTGCTCAGATTTTAAAGCCATTAGAAAAACCAATGACGGAACTCGATAGTATTGTGTATAAAAAATACAATAACCCGGAATTCGAAAGTCATCTGAATATTCCATTCTCTCATAGTTATTACGCACAGTTTGACGGTGCAATGAATCAGGTTGGAAGTAATAATCACACCGCATCGAAACCTTACACGTATGCTGAGGTGTCAAAATATTACAATTTAAAAGCAGTAAATGAATCCCTTCAGAAAAAGACATCGGGCTGGTTAGGAAGAAAATTCTGGAATGAGAATCTGGTTCAGATCCAGGGAGAAGATTATTGGCTGGCCTTAAACCCTATTTTGGATTTACAAATGGGTAAAGCTTCAGATATTGATCCTTCGACTTATGTAAATACCCGCGCGCTGAATTTTAGAGGAGGTTTAGGAAAACAGATTAATTTCACTACTACAATTTTTGAAAGCCAGGGACGATTTGCAGGTTATTTTAATGATTATGCAGAGTCAATAAAGCCGTCAGGAGGAAATCCTGCGATTATTCCCGGAGTAGGAATTGCGAAACGATTTAAGACGGACGCTTACGATTTTCCTTTAGCAGAAGCCAATATTACATTCGCCCCAAGTAAGTTTTTTGATTTGCAATTGGGATATGGTCGGAATTTTATTGGAGATGGATATCGTTCTTTGCTTGAAAGTGATGGAGCAAGTCCATATCCGTATTTTAAAATTAATACCAATTTCTGGAAAATAAAATACACCAACACTTATATGTGGCTTAAAGATGTTCGTCCTGATGTTACTTTGGAAAAAACATATGCAACGAAATTTATGGCCAATCATTATTTGAGCTGGAATGTTTCGAATAAACTGAATCTTGGTTTTTTTGAATCCGTTGTCTGGACTGACACTAATAACAGAGGTTTTGATGTTAATTTCGTAAATCCGATTATTTTTTATCGTACGGTTGAATTCACCTCTTCTTCAAAAAGTGGTAATGCGCTTTTGGGAATAACTTCAAAATATAAATGGAACAATCAAATCAATCTGTACGGTCAGCTTTTGATTGATGAGTTTTCATTTGGAGATATAAAAGGGGGAGATAACAGTTGGAAAAATAAAATAGGATATCAAATTGGAGCCAAATATTTTAATGCATTCAAAGTAAAAGATTTATTACTGCAGGTTGAATACAATCATGTACGTCCGTATGTGTATTCCCACAGTGCTGTAATTACAAATTACGCCCACAATAACCAGAGTATGGGACATCAGTGGGGTGGAAATTTTGAAGAACTTGTGGCAATCGGACGTTACCATAAAGGGCGTTATTACGCAGATGCAAAACTAACAGTTGGTACCAGAGGTTTGGATTTTGATACAGCGGAAGACGGCTTTAATTACGGAGGGAATATTTATAAAAGTTATGATGAAAAGCGTCCATATGACAAAGGAGTGAAAGTGGGGCAAGGGAATAAAACCAGTATTTTTATTGCAGATATTCAGGGAGGTTATTTAATTAACCCAATGACTAATCTGAAATTTTTCGGAAGTTTTATTTACAGAAATTTTGATCCGACTCAGGAAACGGCAACTACTTTCAAACAAAGTACAACCTGGTTTACCATTGGATTACGTTCTGATATCTTCAATTGGTATTTTGATTACTAGGATATTTAATAAGATTTTTCAAAATGATTGTGTTAAAAATCCGCAAGTCCTTATTTTGTAAAGGTTTTATTGAAAAAAATCTAATTTAATAGGTTCTGATTCTATAATCAATTTGTACATTTGCACCACTCAAAAAAAATATTCAAACAATTACCATATTGAGCACTACTAAAAATACATTTTCATTAAAATCAATATTCCTGGATTTCAAAGAAATCACTAAAGCCGGTTTGGCAATTAGTGTTTTGTTTTCTTCTATTGCAGGATATTTGTTGGGTGTAAATGCTGATCACCCTTTTAAATGGAGTGTTTTGGCAGTGTTGTCAATTGGTGGTTACTGCATGGTTGGAGCTTCAAATGCTTTTAATCAGGTAATTGAAAAAGATATAGATTCATTAATGGATCGCACCAAAAACCGCCCGGTTCCTTCAGGGCGTATGTCGTCAAAAATGGCTTTGGTCGTAGCGGTTTTACTTACGATTATCGGAATAGCGTTACTTTATACAATTAATGCAAAATCGGCCATGTTTGCTGCGATTTCAATTTTTTTATATACAAGCATATATACACCTTTAAAAACGGTAACTTCGTTATCTGTTTTTGTAGGGGCTTTTCCGGGTGCAATTCCTTTCATGTTAGGATGGGTTGCCGCAACAGGAGATTTTGGTATAGAAGCAGGGACGTTATTTTTGATTCAGTTTTTCTGGCAGTTTCCACATTTTTGGGCAATAGGCTGGTTTTTATATGAAGATTATGAGAAAGCTGGTATCTTTATGCTTCCAACCGGAAAAAAAGATAAAGGAACCGCTTTGCAGATTATGTTATATACAGTTTGGTTGATAATTGCTTCTTTGTTGCCGGTTTTAGGGTATACAGGACAATTATTTATTACGCCAATTGCTGCAATATTAGTGTTTTTGTTGGGATTATGGATGTTATTTTATGCGGTACGACTGTATCAGCAACGAACTGCAAAAGCCGCAAGAACATTGATGTTAGTTAGTGTATCGTATATTTCATTATTGCAAATTGTATATATAGTTGATAAATTTTTAAGATAGTTATGGAAATGACAATGGAAATAAGTGAAGAACAGGTAAGGAAAACAAAATCGGCCAAACTGATTTTGTTGTTCGCAATGGTAAGTATGACCATGATGTTTGCCGGGCTTACAAGTGCATTTGTGGTAAGTAAATCGAGGGCAGACTGGTTGAAGAATTTTGAACTGCCATCAGCATTTTATTACAGTACTGTGGTTATTATTGCTTGTAGTGTGACTTTTTATCTGGCTAAAAAAGCGATTCAAAAAGACAACAGAAGCGCAACTACAGCATTACTTTTAGGAACATTGGCTTTAGGGATTTTATTTGTAGTTTTACAATTTGTCGGTTTTGGGCAAATCGTAAAAAGTGGTTATTATTTTACAGGAGAAGGTAGTTCTATTACTACAACTTTTCTTTATGTAGTAACGGTTACACACTTATTACACTTGGCTGGAGGGTTGATTTCACTTTTAATTATAATTTATAATCATTTTAAACAAAAATACAATTCGA
>JBDTNT010000086.1:0-23569 GCA_039933615.1 Flavobacterium sp.
GTTTTAACAGAGAAACTTTAGAAATCCGATACAAAGGAAAATCTATTTCGGATGTGTTGAATATGACAGTTGATGAAGCGGTTCCGTTTTTTGAAATGATTCCGAAGATTTACCGAAAAGTAAAAACAATTCAGGATGTTGGGTTAGGATATATTACGCTTGGTCAGCAAAGCACAACACTTTCGGGGGGTGAAGCGCAAC
Organism: Flavobacterium sp.; assembly: GCA_039933615.1. Taxonomy (GTDB): domain Bacteria; phylum Bacteroidota; class Bacteroidia; order Flavobacteriales; family Flavobacteriaceae; genus Flavobacterium. Next base: position 202 of record JBDTNT010000086.1, read on the forward strand.
GCATCAAACTAGCCGGGGAATTGTCTAAAAAAGATACGGGAAATACATTTTATATTCTGGATGAACCTACAACGGGTTTGCATTTTGAAGACATCAGAGTTTTGATGGATGTAATTAATAAACTGGTTGATAAAGGAAATACGATTTTGGTAATCGAACATAATATGGACGTAATCAAACTGGCGGATTATATCATTGACATTGGCCCTGAGGGCGGAAAAGGCGGCGGCGAACTTATTGCTAAAGGAACTCCGGAAGAAGTTGCGAAAAGTAAAAAAAGTTATACAGCTAAGTTTTTGAAAAAAGAGTTAATTTAGCATCCCTTTTTAATTAAAATTTTTCAACATTAATGGCAGAAAAACGAAAGTTGAATTGAAAACCGATGCCCTAGCCCTGATGGGAAAGGTATCCTTTTGTGGCGGGGTTCGCCACAAAAGATAGAGTGGACAGCAGGAACGAGCTCCTGAAAAATAAATTAATAATACACAAAAAATGAGATTAGAAGATTTTGATAACGATGAGGATAAAGTAATCCAGGATCGTTTGAAGCAAAAAACATGGAATGAAATCAGAACAAATGACAGCTGGGCGATTTTTAAAATCATGGCTGAATTTGTAAATGGATATGAAAGCATGGGACGTATTGGTCCGTGTGTATCGATTTTTGGATCGGCAAGAACAAAACCGGACGATAAATATTATTTATTGGCTGAAAAAATTGCTTTTAAAATTAGTAAGGCAGGTTATGGTGTGATCACAGGAGGTGGTCCCGGAATAATGGAAGCTGGAAATAAAGGGGCACATTTAGGTGGCGGAACTTCTGTTGGTTTGAATATCGAACTACCTTTTGAACAACACTTTAACCCTTATATCGATCACGATAAAAACTTAAATTTCGATTACTTTTTTGTTAGAAAGGTAATGTTTGTAAAATATTCACAGGGTTTTGTAGTAATGCCGGGTGGTTTTGGAACTTTAGATGAAATGTTTGAAGCGATTACTTTAATTCAGACGAAAAAAATTGGAAAATTCCCAATTATACTCGTTGGTGTTGAATTTTGGTCCGGATTAATCGAATGGGTAAAAACGGTACTTGTTGAAAAAATGCAGACCGTCAGCCCGGAAGATTTGAACTTATTCAAGATCGTAGATACTGAGGATGAAGTGGTTGAAGCTTTGGATAAATTCTATAAAAAATACGATTTGAGTCCAAATTTCTAAAATACATTTTTAGTTAAAAGAAATGATTTAAAAAAATGTAAGAAATATAAGTTTATTTAACCCAAAATCGGTAAAAGTAAATTTTACATGAACTTATATTACTTAAATGGTTAAATTACATCAAGATAATGCAAAAAAGTAAAGCTGTTTTTTTTAACAGCTTTTTTTATACTATTTTTACAAAAACCAAATCAATTCAAAGCTCGTACATAAAGATATATCCTAAAAATATAAGCACCTCTTGAGATCATTTTATAAAATAATCTTCTTTCTTTTCGTTTTATTGAATTCAATAAAACAATACGCGCAACATCAGTCAAAGATGGAAGTTGCAGTGAATCTTGAATTGAAAACCCTAAATATAAAGCAGGATATTACATTTCACAATACTTCAAATGATTCTTTGGATTCGATTGTACTGAACGACTGGAACAATGCTTTTTCTACTAAAAACACACCATTAGCCAGACGTTTTTCAGATGAATTTTATCGCGGGTTCCATCTGGCTAATACTGAGGAGAGAGGAAACACTACTATTTTGAATCTAACCGATTCTGACGACATTGCTCTGGAATGGGAAAGAACAGATAAAAATCCGGATTATATTGTCATCAGGTTAAAACAAAAACTCCTTCCAAATCAGAAAATTAATTTGCACCTTACTTATATTGCTAAAATTCCAAGTGATAAATTTACGCGTTATGGTTTTGGTCAAAATGGTGGGATGAATCTGAAAAACTGGTATTTAAGTCCTGCTCGTTTTGAGAATCATAGTTTTGTAAAATATAATAATTTTAATCTGGATGACATTGCAAATGCAGGCACTGATTATGAAATATCAATAAAAATCCCGACTGATTATTCGATTACGACCGATTTGAATTCAGTTTCAAAAGACTTAACAAACCCACAATCTGTTGTTTATTCATTTTCAGGCAGCAACAGGACAGATTTCAACTTATTTATTGAAAAGCAAAATAGTTTCAAAAGCTATGAAAATGGTTCGGTTGAAGTTCTTTCAAATTTAAAAAACAAAAAATTAACGGATATCCAGCAGGCAATCATTATCAATAAAGTGGTCAATTTTGCGAGTGCTTTTATCGGTAAATATCCGCATGAGAAGATAACAGTTTCACAGGTAGATTACGATCGGAATCCGTTTTACGGACTCAATCAATTGCCATCCTTTATAAGTCCTTTTTCGGATGATTTTATATTTGAAATTACTTTTTTAAAAACCTACCTGAACAATTATCTGAAGAATAGCCTGCGTTTAGACCCCAGAAAAGACAACTGGGTTTACGACGGGATTCAGATTTACGCAATGATGAAATTCATGGAGGAAAACCATTTGGACCAGAAGATGCTGGGAAGTCTTTCGAACATGAAAATCTTTAAAAGTTATAATATCGCTAATCTGACTTTTAACGAACAATATAGTTATTATTATATGCTGATGGCCAGAAAAAATCTGGACCAGCCTCTTGGTGACCCTAAAAACACCTTGATAAAATTTAACGAACAGATTGCCAGTAAATATCGTGCGGGTTTAAGCCTGAATTATCTAGACGATTATTTGAACCATGATATTGTTCCGGAAAGTGTTCAGGAATTTTATGAATTGAATAAAAACCAACAGGCAGACAGAGCTGATTTCGAAAAAATATTAACTAAAAACAGTCCAAAAGATATCAATTGGTTCTTTAAGACCATTATTGATTCACGTGATATTATTGATTATAAGTTTTCCAATGTTTCAAGGACTAAAGACAGCGTACAATTTTCGATCAGAAACAAGACAGGTGTTTTTACGCCGATTCCAGTTTATGGAATTAGAAAAAATGAGGTTGTTTTCAAGAAATGGATTGAACCTAAAAACAATGATTCTATTTATGTTTTTGAAAGAAAAAAAGCAGATAAGATTGTTTTGAATTATGACAATGAAGTTCCGGAATACAATTTAAGAAACAACTGGAAATCATTAAAAAGTCTGGTGATAACAAATCGTCCGATAAAATTTAATTTTTCAAAAGATCTTGAAGACCCGTATTACAATCAGATATTATACATCCCTACCATTACTTATAATTACTATGATGGTCTTACTCCCGGAATTCGTTTTCATAATAAAACCATCTTAGACAAGCCTTTTACTTTCGATATTAATCCTGCCTATTCTATCAATGCGGGCACGATATCCGGTTCTTCTGCTTTTTCGTTAAGCCATCTTTACCGTAATAGCAGGCTTTATAATGTCAGATATTCTATTAGTCAGAATTATTATCATTACGCTCCGGATGCTACTTATTTCAGATTGAATCCGATGGTTCAGTTTAGAATCAGGGAAGAAAATTTCAGGGACAACAGAAAACAGCTTTTTTTGTTGCGACAGGTGATTGTAAATCGTGAAGCATCTAAATACATAACAGACAATTCAAAACCAAATTATTCTGTTTTTAATGCCCGCTACATGAATACCAAAACAGAATTGGTCGATCATTTTAATTTTATGACCGATGTTCAGTTTTCGGGTGATTTTGGAAAACTGGCAAGTGAAATAGAATACAGAAGGTTATTTGAAAATAACAGAAGGCTAAACTTGAGATTATATGCCGGAAGTTTTCTGTACAACACAACAAATTCAGATTATTTTAGTTTTGGTTTAGACAGGCCAACGGATTATTTGTTTGATTATAATTTTCTGGGAAGATCTGAAAGTACCGGAATTTTTAGTCAGCAATTTGTTATGGCGGAAGGTGGTTTTAAATCTAAAATAGAGCCCCGATATGCCAATCAATGGATGACAACATTGAATGCAAGTTATTCGATTTGGAACTGGATTGAGGCTTATGGTGACCTTGGCCTTATGAAAAACAAACATCAAACTGCTGATTTTGCATACGATGCGGGAATCCGATTAAACCTCGTTCCGGATTACTTTGAACTTTATTTTCCAGTTTACTCAAATAATGGCTGGGAAGTTTCTCAAAATAAATACAATGAAAAAATACGATTTGTAGTTACTTTTTCTCCTAAAACATTAGTCAATCTTTTTACCCGAAAGTGGTTGTAATTGAATAAAATTTAAACAAAAACGTAAATTATATTCATCAATTACACAGATACTTTAAATATTCAATAAAAAAAGTACGTAGTTTTAGCAATTTACCTGTAAATAATTAAATTATATTTACTTTAATGAATTATGATTATTGATACTTTTTAAGTAATTTTGCCGCATAACATGACCATTCCAGATTATGATTAAAGAAAAAAACAATACAACATTGACTTTCGAAGATTTCAAAACTGAAGTAATGAATGATTACAAAATTGCTGTTACAAGCCGTGAGTGTAGTCTTTTAGGACGTAAAGAAGTATTGACAGGTAAAGCCAAATTTGGAATATTTGGTGATGGAAAAGAAGTCCCGCAGCTTGCTATGGCAAAAGCTTTTAAAAATGGGGATTTTCGTTCCGGATACTATCGTGATCAGACTTTTATGATGGCCATCGGAGAACTTACTCCAAAGCAGTTTTTTGCTGGTTTATATGGGCATACAGACTTAGATTTTGATCCGATGTCTGCAGGAAGACAAATGGGAGGTCACTTTGTAACACACAGTTTAAACGAAGATGGCTCCTGGAAAGACTTAACAAAACAAAAAAATTCAAGCGCAGATATATCTCCTACAGCCGGGCAAATGCCAAGATTGCTGGGACTTGCACAGGCTTCTAAAATTTACAGAAATGTTGATGGCATTACAATCAAAGACAAGTTTTCTGTAAACGGAAACGAAGTTGCCTGGGGAACTATCGGAAATGCAAGTACATCTGAAGGCTTATTTTTTGAAACTATAAATGCTGCCGGAGTTTTACAGGTTCCGATGGTAATGAGTGTCTGGGATGATGAATACGGAATTTCAGTTCATGCAAAACATCAGACCACCAAAGAAAATATCTCTGAAATCCTAAAAGGATATCAACGTGATGAAGATTCAAAAGGCTATGAAATTTTCAGAGTTAAAGGCTGGGATTATGCTGAATTGGTTTCGACTTACGAAAGAGCAGCAGCAGTTGCACGCGAAGAGCATGTACCGGTTTTAATTCACGTAAATGAATTAACACAACCACAGGGACATTCTACTTCGGGATCGCATGAGCGTTACAAAAATGCAGAAAGACTGGCTTGGGAAAGAGATTTCGATTGTATCCGTCAAATGCGTTTATGGATGATTGCGATCAATATCGCATCGCCTGAAGAATTGGCTGAAATTGATTTTGAAATCAAAAAAGAAATTCTTGAAGCGAAGAAAGATGCCTGGAATTCTTTTATCAATCCAATTATTGAAGATCAGAAAAATCTTTTGGTTTTATTGGAGCAAATTTCAGCTGCAAGTATCAACCATAAAGATAAAATCCAGAAATACATTTCTGAATTAAGTGCTATAAAATCTCCTTTGAAAAAGGAAATGCTGGTAATTTCCAGAAAAATATTGCGTTTTATTGAAGTTCCAAACAGCAAGGTTTTATTATCTGATTGGATTACCAATTACATAGCAAATACTCAGGGAAAATTCAGCAGCAATCTATATTCTGATTCAGCTGAAAATGTATTTTCAGTACAGAAAGTACTTCCTGAATATGCAGAAAATGCCAAAGCTGATTTAGACGGAAGAATGATTCTTCGTGATAACTTCGATGCCTTATTCACAAAATATCCGGAAACATTGATTTTCGGGGAAGATGTTGGAAACATTGGTGATGTAAACCAAGGACTTGAAGGGATGCAGGAAAAATACGGTGAACTTCGTGTTGCCGATGTTGGAATCAGAGAGGCTACTATTATTGGACAGGGAATCGGAATGGCTCTGAGAGGTCTGCGTCCGATTGCTGAGATTCAATATTTAGATTATTTGTTGTATGCCATTCAGATCATGAGTGACGATTTGGCTACTCTACAATACAGAACTGTTGGAAAACAGAAAGCACCATTAATTATCAGAACGCGCGGACACCGTTTGGAAGGTATCTGGCATTCCGGTTCTCCAATGGGAATGATTATCAATGCTATTCGCGGAATCCACGTTCTGGTTCCAAGAAATATGACTCAGGCTGCCGGTTTCTATAATACCCTTTTGGAGTGTGACGAACCTGCGCTGGTTATCGAATGTCTGAACGGATATCGTTTAAAGGAAAAAACACCACTTAATTTTGGGGAATTCAAAACACCAATCGGAGTTGTTGAAACACTGAAAGAAGGCGCTGATATTACTTTAGTTTCTTACGGATCTACACTAAGATTGGTAGAACAGGCTGCAACAGAATTATTAGAATTAGGAATTGACTGCGAAGTGATCGATATACAATCTTTACTTCCGTTTGATGTTAGTCACGATATTGTAAAAAGTGTTGCCAAAACAAATCGTCTTTTAGTAATAGACGAAGACGTTCCTGGTGGAGCTTCAGCGTATATTTTACAACAAATCCTGGAAGAACAGGACGCTTATAAATACCTGGACAGTAAACCGCAAACCCTGGCTGCAAAAGCACACCGACCAGCTTACGGAACTGATGGTGACTATTTCTCTAAACCCTCTGCGGAAGATATTTTCGAGAAAGTTTACAACATGATGAATGAAGTGAATCCGGCTAAATTTCCTGTTTTATACTAAGAAGATTTATACATATAAAAAACTCCCCAGAAAAATTTCTTTTACTGGGGAGTTTTTTATATGCATCAGGTTTTACAAACCTTGTGAACTTTATGCAAACATTTGCATGCCTTGCGGTAAAATGGCAGAATAGTAACTTGACTAATCAATTAACTTAAAATAATTTAAAAAGTCCGTTTAATCAGCCAATCTGTGTGTAAAAAACTATTTAGCACTTAAGATAGCTCTCGCTTTCTCCAAATCCTCAGCAGTATCAATTCCAATTCCCACGTGAGTTGTTTCTACCATTTTAATACGTTTTCCGAATTCGAGATAACGAAGCTGTTCTAATTTCTCGGAAGCTTCAAGAGATTTCATCGGAAGACTGTAAAAATCTAATAAGGCCTGTTTTCTAAAAGCATAAATTCCGATATGCTGAAAATAACGAACTCCAGCCTCTTTATCTCTTGGATAAGGAATCACAGAACGCGAAAAATATAAGGCAAATTGAGACTGATCTACCACAACTTTCACATTATTCGGATTATTGATTTCGTCTTCATTGGTAATTTCACGCATCAGCGAAGCCAAATCAACCTTGTGATCCGGATCATTCTTAAAAGCAGCTAAAACCTGCTCTAAAGGACCAGCTTCAGTAAAAGGTTCATCTCCCTGCACGTTCACTACAATATCAACGTCCAGATTGGCTACAGCTTCTGCAATTCGGTCGCTTCCTGATTCGTGTTCTTTGATGCTCATAATTGCTTTTCCGCCATTAGAAACAATTTCATTAAATATCAAATCCGAATCGGTTACTACAAAAACATCATCAAATAACTCAGTGGCAACTGATGCTTCATACGTTCTTAAAATAACGGTTTTACCTCCCAAATCCTGCATTAGTTTAGCAGGGAAACGTGTAGATGCGTATCGCGCTGGAATTACAGCTATTATTTTCATTTTAAAATTTTTATAAAAGTTATAGATTTTTCTCTACATTATTTTTACAGAAGTCATACTTAAGGAACCGGCCAGAAGTTTGTCATTAAACAAACTCAATTCTTCTGATTTTTCTTTTAGCCCTAAAGTATAAAGCAAAGGCAAATAATGATCGGGAGTTGGAATCGCCAATTGAATCGCTTTATTCATTTTTTCGAAATCAATTAAAGGCTGAAAATTTCCATCGAGAATATAATTATTGATTGTTTCACGGGCTTCAATTGCCCAATCGTAACCATAATTGTCTTTGTCAAAATTTCTAAAATCGACTAAACGAAGATTGTGAACAATATTCCCGCTTCCGATAATTAAAACACCTTTGCGGCGTAACGATTGTAATTTCTGAGCCAACTCAAAATGATATTGACCCGATTTGGTATAATCAATACTTAGTTGAATAACAGGAACATTGGCTTCTGGATACAAATGTTTTATTACACTCCATGCACCATGATCTAAGCCCCAATGTTCATCTAAATCAACATTAAAAGGTTCTACTATTCTTTTTGTTTCCATAGCCAATTCAGGACTTCCTTTTGCCGGATATTGAACATCAAAAAGTGCTTGCGGAAAACCTCCAAAATCATGAATAGTTCTGGGCATTTGCATAGAAGTTACCTTGGTTCCGTTAGTGAACCAATGCGCTGAAATACATAAAATAGCATTTGGTTGTGGTAAAGTTTTAGCCAAATCGCGAAAACCAGTAACAAACTGATTTTCTTCAATAGCATTCATCGGGCTGCCATGTCCTAAAAACAAAACCGGCATTTTATCTGTGTTCGAAAACGTTGACGAAATCGAATGTAAGTCGTTTAGTGTTGTCATAATAATTGTATGATTTATTTTCGCCACGAATTACACAAATTTAAACTAATTATTAATTTCTAAACATTCGTACTAATTTGTATAATTCGTGGCAAAAACTATTCTTCAAAACTTTCGTCTTTAAATCCTATCAAATATAATTTATTTTTGGCACGCGTCATCGCGGTATACAACCACCTGATGTAATCGCGATCGATTCCGTTTGGTAAATAAGGCTGTTCAATAAAAACCGTATCCCATTGCCCACCTTGCGATTTATGGCAGGTAATAGCATAGGAGAATTTAACTTGTAAACCATTAAAATATTCGTTATTTTTTACTTTCTGAAACTTCTTAAATTTAGTCGTTTCGTCTTCGTAATCCTTCATCACTTCTTCGTACAAACGATTTGATTCTTCGTATGTCAATGATGGAGATTCACTTTTTATCGTATCGAGAATTAAAACCGTTTCAAAAGGTTTTTGATCCGGATAATCGACCATTCTGATTTTTACTTTTGCAAAATTAAAACCGTATAATTCTTTGATTCCGAAAAGTTCCAGAACTTCAATAATATCACCATTGGCAATAAATCCGGCTTCATCGGTTTCCTTCAGCCAGAAATAATTATTCTTTACGACCATCAGGAAATCCCCAACCGAAAGTTCACTTTCTTTAAACAAAATCCGGGTCCTGATCTGCTCGTTGTACTGATTGGCTCTTTTATTCGAACGGACGATAAACGCGGTATCTTCAATACTATAATTGCTGTAAGCTGAATTAATGGCGTCCTGAATATCATATCCGTCAGTAAGTCTGACGATATCTTTGAATTTTTTCACATTGAATTTAAATTCCGTAATAAAAGATTCTTTCAGCAATTCACGTAATTCGGTAGCATTAAACAAAATCCCTGAATTTTCTTCCTGACGCATTACTTCGTCCAGTTCGATATGCTCAATTTCTTTATCATAATGCACATTCAGTGTTTCGATATCAAGTGCAGGACTAATATCTAAATTAACGGGAGGAAGCTGGGCCGTATCTCCCAAAAGGATCATTTTACAATTGATACCTGAATAAACATAGTTGATCAAATCTTCTAAAAGCGAACTGCTTTCATACATTTTAGAATCTGAATTACTGTCTGAAATCATCGAAGCCTCATCGACAATAAAAATGGTGTTTTTATGCTTGTTAACTTGTTTCGTAAAAGCAACGCCACCACCCGAAGATTTTTTAGGAAAATATATTTTTTTATGAATGGTAAAAGCAGGCGTATTCGAATAGTTGGCGATTACTTTTGCCGCGCGCCCAGTTGGTGCCAGCAAAACAAACTTCTTATTTATATCGCCAAGATTATTTACAATTGTCGAAATCACGGTTGTTTTTCCCGTTCCGGCATATCCTTTCAATACAAAAATCGTGTCGTTGTCCGGTTCTGTCAGGAAAATAGCAATTTTCTGAAAAAAAATATCCTGCTTGTAAGTTGGGGCAAAAGGGAATTTTTTTTGTAAAATGCTGTAAAACAGTGATGAATTCATAAGGTGAAATTGAACTGCAAAGAACGGTCTTTTTAGCGTCAATGGCAATTTCAAAAATCAAATTCAATCATAATATTCTGAAAAGTGACAAAACAGAAATACAGAATTAATAAAAATAGGATAACAGGGTAACTTTTATAAAATATTGTTTTTTGAAATTGCAATTATTATTGTTGCTATTAAATTTGTAAGTTTGTATTTAATTAAATTCTTTCTTGACACTACAACAGGTAATGAATTGTAAATCAGATTATGGCATTTCAGAATACTAATATTACATCAAAAAAATACAAAAAACTTTCTATTCAGGTTTCTCTGAATGGATTCTCATTTTGTTGTTTTGATACGCTTAATAATATCATTACTTCGTTTAATGAAGTAGAATTTACACCTACACAAAGAGGATCTAAAATAGAAGAGTTGTACGGTGATGCTTTTAAGAAACACGCTGAACTAAAGGACACTTACGATGATATTATTGTAATTCACAATAATAATCTTTCGACTTTTGTGCCTTCTGCCTTATTTGATGAAAATTATCTGGGCAGCTACCTGCAATACAACACCAAGGTTTTTGAAACTGATTTTTTTACTCATGATCAGATATCAAATCACCAGATGAATACGGTTTATATACCGTACGTTAATATCAATAACTTTTTGATCGATCAGATTGGTTCATTCGATTACAAACATACCAGCAGTATTTTAATTGAAAAAATGCTGGAAGCTTCCAAAAATAACGATGCTAAAAAAGTAATTGTTAATTTTAATCCGGATCATTTTGAACTGATTGTTGTACAAAATCAAAAACTGCTGTTATTTAATTCATTCGAATATCAGACACCGGAAGATTTTATTTACTATTTGCTTTTTACAGCAGAACAACTGAGTTTAAATCCAGAAAGTTTTCAACTTGAATTACTTGGAACGATAACCAAAAATGATCCTTTTTATGCCATTGCGTATAAATACATCCGTAATGTTACATTTTTGGATGTAAGTACGTTACAGGAAAAAAACAGCTTCTCCACTGCTCAGAATCAAAAACATTATATCTTATTTCAATCATGAGAATCATTTCAGGAAAATACAAAGGCCGCCGCATTTTTCCACCAAAAAACCTTCCTGTACGACCAACAACTGACATGAGTAAAGAAGCATTGTTTAATGTTCTGAACAATCATTTTAGTTTTGAAGGCTTAAAGGTGCTGGATTTATTTTCCGGTACGGGAAATATCAGTTTTGAATTCGCTTCACGCGGAAGTGCCCCGATTACCTCTGTAGATGGCGATTTTGGGTGTGTAAAATTCATCAAGCAGGTTGCTTCGGAATATGATTTTGAAATTGCAGCAACAAAAAGTGATGTTTTCAAATTCCTTGAAAATTGCAAAACTTCATACGATATCATTTTTGCGGATCCGCCTTATGCTTTAGATCAGGCTACTTTTGAGAAAGTGGTGCTGACGGTTTTCGAAAGGGATTTGCTTCACGAAGACGGAATGATGATTATCGAACATTCCAAATATACCAAATTGGAACATTTGAGTAATTTCTCTTTTCAGAAAAGTTACGGAGGTTCTTTCTTCACTTTTTTCGAATTGAATTCTACTGATGACGATGAAGAACTTGTGGACGAATCATCAACCAAAAATACCGAAGAAGACGAAGGATAAATGAATTCTTTTTTAAAACATATAAAAGCCCTTGTCAATCAGGGCTTTTCTTTTACTTAATTCGGCCGGAATTCTCATTAATATCCTTTTCCTTAAATTCAGTATTTTTAATTTTTCCAAAAGAATATTTTATTGAGATCGAAATTTCATTTGCATCTGTCAAATACCTGGCCCTGGAGTTGATATTATTGATGGTGAAATCTTCTTTGTAAATTGATTTTTTAAAAATATCATTATAACTCAAAGTACAATTCCAATTTTTGAAAATCTTTGAAAGCGTCATATTCATTATAAAAGTGGCATTCCTTTCATAAACTCCTTCTTTTTGTATGGTTGTACCTGAAAATATAAGTCCAAAAGTATATTGTTTTGGAAACTTAAATTCCTGGCTCGAATAATAGTACAAATAGGGTTTTGAGGACTGAAACAATGCCGAATCATCTTCAATTTTATTTTTTACGAAGATTAATGAATTAGTTGTGGTCCATAATTTATAACTAAACGGCAATTCAAAATCAATATTAAAACCAGATTCCTTCTCAAAATTAGCTTCTATAAAAGTTAAGATATTCTGTTGACTATCAAACTGAAAATTATTATAAGCAGGGTTTTTATTTTGATAGTAAGTCAGCTTAACCGATTTATCATGATATTGAAAAGCGGTTGAGATTTCATTGGTGAATGTTGGCTGCAAATTGATATTTCGGGCATACAAAAAATAAGGATTAATATAAGTTGACCGCTGACTTAAAGAGGAATAATTAGGCCTCTGTATGCTTTTTGCATAATTTAAGCTTATACTTTTTACGCTGTCAATGGGAAATGTAAGTTGTGCTTTAGGAAAGAAATTAGTGTAATTTTTATCAATCAAAGGAGTCATTTCCGTTTTAAATTGTCCGTTTACATTGGTATTTTCAACTCTGAGCCCAACAGAGAAATCTATTTTTTTGATCTTTCCGGATAACTGGGAATAGGCCGCTGAATTTTCTTCTTTAAAATCATAATGACTGGAAGTATTTTCATTGGAATCATAATAAAAAATATTAAAATCAGATTTTGATTTTGCGGCAGAATACAGTCCACCGATTTCTAATTTAATTTCATTTTTAAACTTTTTTTCAATATCTATTCGCCCTGAAAAAACGCCAACATTAAAGTCCTGATTCCGATCCTGAGCTAATTCAAATTGAGTGTTGTTATAATTATTTGCAACTTTAGTCAACATTCCCTGATCGAAATTAGAATATTGAAAACCCGTGAAAATTTCAGCCTCAATTGACTTTATTTTTTTTGAATAATTCAAAAATGAGTTTATGAAATTCTTTTTAAATGTATTATCAGTCCATGTATAAACGTTATTTTCAACATTTTGATTTTTGTTGTACGTTACCGTATTGATATCAAAAGAATCATTGTTCAAACTACTGCTGATGTTTACCGAAAGATAGTCCTCTTCATTTATTTTATAAAATAATCCGCCTCCATAAATAAATTGATTTCTTTTGGTCGAAGCTGCTACATTATAATTTGAAACAATATCAGCTTCCGGAATTTGATAATAAATACTATGACCTTCCCAGGGCTGGAGCTTATTGTAATTGAAATTAACCTTCCATTCGAGTTTGTTTTTTTTGAAACTGGAATTAAATCCGAGGTAATTATTAAAGTCTTTTTTGAAAGATGCAATTTCGGAAATTTCAGTTCTAAAACTGTCTTTTTTACTGAATTTCCTTGTAATCAGAATTACCGAACGCCCTTCGGCTTCGTACTTGGATGAAGGATTTTGAATGATTTCGATCGTTTTAATATCGGCAACCGTCAGGGCATTCAAATCGTTTATACTCACTTTTTGATTATCAATGTAAATAAGCGGGCTTCCTTTGCCTGCAACTGTAATTTTTTCCCTGTCTGAACTAATTTGTACCGATGGTAATCTTGATAATAAATCCATAGTATTCGGAATCGAATTGTAAACAGAATTCGCAACGTCCAGTTTTATATTTCCATTTTGATTGGTAAAAGCCTTTTTATCGGTCTTGATTATAACTTCATTCAATTTATTAGAAATGGAATCATTTTGAATTTCAACTTGCGAATATCCATTCATTGAAAAACAAAAAAGCAACACCAATAAAATGATTTTTAAAAACAGATAAATTTTCATCAGCTAAGAAAGTTTTGGTTTAGGTGCTGCAAAAATGCTTCTAATGCAGCGTTCCGAAAGTTAATTGGAGGTTAATGCGGGGTTAATACTTCAATTGTATTCTAAAAGCTTTATTTTTGACCTGCATTTTATTCTTATATGAAACAAAGAATCAACTTCTTAATCGCATTTTCTGTTATCGCCCTGATAGTCTTGTCATCGGTACAATGCTATTTGGTAAAAACCACTTACGATTATAAAGTGGCACAGTTCCATACTGAAATCAAAAATGAAATTGCAGAGGTTTCAAACAATTACAGTGATATCGATTCGGTTATTGTGAGCAAAAAGGAGGCACTTTACAAACAATTATCTGAAAATTATATTCAAGGGAAAAAGAACAAAACTGAAATCAAAAATGGAATCCTGGAAAATGAATTTCGTGACGCTTTAACGCAGAAAATCCAACGCAAATTCGAACGGGATTTACCAAATCTTAAAATTGATTTTGCAATTGTCCTGAACAAATTCATATTGTATCAAAATTCAAAAAAAGCAGATACTATTTTCTCCCAGAAACCTTTTATTCAAAATAAACTATACGGCAATCTGGCTTCGCTCAACCATGCTTTCTTAGTTCGGAATTATGTCGGAACTACGAATGGGTCATATGAAAATCAGGATTATAAATTACTCACAGAAGACTCGATGTATATTTCGGTAATCGATTGGGAAATGATTATTTTAAGGCGTATGGCAGTTGTATTGGTGTTGTCTTTACTTTCTGTTTTCACGCTGATAACCCTTTTTGTAATTGCGATAAAAGCTTTAATCAAACAGAAAAAAGTAAGCGATGTCAAGACCGATTTCATCAATAATATTACACATGAACTGAAAACACCTTTGGCAACTTTAGGTATTTCAACGAAAATTCTGGAGCAGAAAAACATTCGTGAAAACGACGAGAATTTCAATGCAATTGTCAGTACGATTTCCCGCCAGAACAACCGCTTACAGAGTTTAATCGATCAGGTTCTGGCGAATTCACTGGCAGAAAATGAAATCGAATTACAAAAGGAAAAAATCAATACGGAAGATTTCCTGCATTCAATCATTGCCGATTTCAAAATTGGTTATCCTAAAATAGATATCAAAACCGACTTTCAAACTGAAAAAACAGTGTTGGTTTTAGATAAATTTCATTTGACAACGGCTATTTTAAATGTGTTGGAAAATGCTGTAAAATACGGTTCAAATACTATTTCAATAAGGACCAAAAATAATCAGGACCAGTTTTCAATCAGTATTGAAGATAACGGAATCGGAATTTCGAAAAACAAACAAGCGTTGCTTTTCGAGAAGTTTTACAGAGTCGAGCAAGGCAATTTACACAATACGAAAGGATTGGGATTAGGCCTGTATTACGTCAATCAGATTGTAAAAGCGCATCAGGGATCGATTGCTGTTATGAGCGATTTAGGAAAAGGGGCCGTGTTTACGATTATGTTTAAAGTTTAAATCCTTTTCCATTGAAAAAAATACTTTTAGCCGAAGATGATTTTGATTTTGCCAATGTCCTCAAACAATATTTAGAGCTTTATGACTATGAAGTAATCTGGGCAGAAGATGGTGAAATAGCTTTGAATCATTTTAAAAATCAGTATTTTGATATTTGTGTTTTTGATGTGATGATGCCGAAATTGGACGGTTTTTCATTAGCTGAAAAAATCATTAAAATAAATCCTGAAATTCCATTTATCTTCCTGACAGCCAAAAAATTAAAAGAAGACAAAATCATCGGATTAAAACTCGGTGCAGACGATTATATCGTAAAACCTTTTGAAGCCGAAGAACTGATCTTACGCTTACAAAACATCCTGAAAAGAAGTCAGCAAAAAAATCTTTCAACGGAAACAGAAGAAATTCAAATCGGACTGTATCTTTTCGATACCAAACGGCTGACTTTAAAATTCAACCTTAAAAACCAGCAACTGACTGAAAAAGAAGCTTCTTTGATTCAGTATTTTTATTCACATAAAAACCAGTTGCTAAAAAGAGAGCAAATACTGAAAGCTGTATGGGGCAACGATGATTTTTTCTCCGGCAGAAGTATGGATGTTTATATCAGTAAAATTCGAAAATACTTTAAGGAAGATTCCAGAATCCGTATTGAAAGTATTAGAAATATTGGAATTGAATTTAAATTTGAAAAGTTTTAATTTCCTATAACTTCTTTTTTTCAAATCCCAAATAATAACTAAATCCCATTCCTAATGTTCTTGTGTCATAATTCGTATTGTTATTGCTTATATCAGTCAGAGGTTTCCCCAGGTTGATGCCGTTGTAATATACATTTATTGCAAGGGAATCATAATTTTTATCCGAGAGGACAATATCTAATCCAACCCCGATTCCAAACGACTGCTGCCACTGGGTAAGGGTTTCTTTTTTAGTGACCGAATTAGCCGGGTTTGCCTGATTTATGACCGTATAGAATCGCTCAGCCTCAATTTTAGAAATATTATATCTTGGCAATATCTGAAGAAATACATCACCTGCACCGGCTTCAGAACTATACAAAGCTATTTTAGGCGTTACATTATAATTTATGGCAGAAACCTCCTTATTCGTTTTATTCAGAACATTCCCGACAGCATCTACATTTGTAGACTCTTGCAAATTGCCGAAAAAATAACTCACTCCTATTTCCGGTTTAAAAAAACGGTGAATTTTTACTTCAACACCAGCTCCGACTTCTCCGAATATATTTCCGTTAAAATCAGTATGACGATAGGCTGCAAAACCAGCATACGCCCTGACATGCTGCGCATTTGATTTTATACAAAACAAAACCACCAAAAAGAAAAGTGTTTTTTTTATCATAGCTTATTTTCCAATTACCCAGCCTAAGGTGAAATTAGCAACAGGCGTAAATTCAGTATCAAATTTGTCCATAAATACACCTGCACCCAAATTTACTTCCAAATTAAACTTCCCTTTATAAGTACGCTGAAATCCCCAGACAGGAGCTATAGTAACGGATGATTCGTCTTCATTAAACCAATCATTTACAGAAATAGACTTAAAACTATAAATAGCACTTAAAGCAACAAAATTGCCTGAATTATAAGCTGTCCTTTTTCCTTTAGCTGCTCTTTTTTCTAAATTATAATAATGGCGGAACTGTTCGTTAATTTGAGGCACAAAAAAGAGTGTAGACTCATTATAATAGCCATTGTGCCTATAGCCCAGAGCAGTACTTAATTCTGAATAAAGTGTGTTTTTGGCAGAGAAGCCATGTTCGTAAACAAAGCCGGGAGATAACAAAACATTAATCTTAAACTGGTTTTTCATTACAGTAGTTGGAGCATCTTCCTGCGCAAATAAAGTGTTCATTAAAAAAAGTGATAAAAATAAAAACAGGTAGTTATTTCTCATTTAGATTTTAGTTTAATGGCGCAAATATAATATTAAAACAACGCCATAAAATAAAAATATAAATTATTTTCTTACAGATAATTTACTGCAAATCTTATAATCCATAACCGTAATTGTATAACTATTTGATTTTTAAATAAAATACATTTGACATAACATTTAAAAACACAATCATGAACCTAAAAAGATTTTTCGGAGGATTACTTACAATCCTTGGTATTGTTGGCCTAATTTATACAGCAGTTATATTTTCCGGTACTTCTGGCGAAACCAGAGACATTAAGTCGTTAATTATTTACGGAATACTTGGAATCGTTTTCTTTATGTCCGGAATCAGTTTGGTTCGTGCGACAAAAGACGAATCTTAGATTCTTAGATCCTGATTAATTTCGATTCGATAATTTATCTAAAACCAATTGATAAGTTGGCGTTTCGACTTCATATTTCAGGCCTTCATTAACTACAAATTCGGTTAATGAAGCCAATTCTATATTTCTTCCGGCCAACAAATCACGATGCATTGATGAAGTTGTATCCGGAGGAGTTTTTTCGAGTTTTAAGATTGTCTGCATGATAATATCATCCGGGAGATTTAGTCCTTTCACAGCTGCAATCATCGTAATTTCATTCATTAAGGAAACATATATATTTCTGCCTTCCTTGCTTTCTAAAATTTCACCAATGTTAAAATCCAAATAGCAGGTTGCCGAAGCCAGGACGGAGATAAAAACAAACTTCTCCCAAACTGTATCTTCGATATTGTCAACCAAATGACTATCGATTGTGGCATTTTTAAAGATAGTTTGCAACGCTTTCATTTTGTAAACAGACGCACTTTCTGAACCAAAAAACAACCTTTGCAGAGCACCTACGTTATGAATGACGCCGGGTGAAGCAATCATCGAAAAAATATAGACACAACCCTGCAAAACTTCATTATCCGGAAAAAGAGTACTGATACGTTCCGTAGCATCAACTCCGTTATATAAAGGAAGAATAACGGTGGTTTTTTTAATGCATTTTGTTAAGGCGAGAAGACTATCTTCGATATCATAGGTTTTGGTCGCGCAGATTAAATAATCCAACTTTCCGATAACATCAGGGTCGTCTGAAACTACTTTCGGAAAAACTGTCATTTCGGATTCATTCGTGATAATTTTCAATCCCGATGCTGAAATTATTTTAAGCGTTTCGCCACGGGCAATAAATACAATTTCTATATCTTCTGATTCCTGATACGCTTTCGCTAAAAGTCCGCCAAAATAACCACCTACTCCACCTAAACCTAAAATTCCAATTCTTGTTGTCATTTTGTAAAGTTAGGAACAAAAGGGCAAGGTGCAAAGGTACAAAGCATAAAGTATTATAAAAACTTTGAGCCTTTGCTACTTTGTAACTATGTACTTTTGAAACAAAATTACTCCACTAAAACTGGCTCCAGATTCAGTTCTGTAAAATCTCTTTCACTTTTAGAAATTATAATTGTCCCCACTGTATTTCCAATCAAATTTGTTATTGCCCTTGCTTCACTCATAAATTTATCAACGCCTAATAAAAAAGCTAAGCCTTCAACCGGAATTTTATGAATTGCCGTCAGCGTCGAAGCCAAAACAATAAAACCACTTCCGGTTACGCCAGCCGCGCCTTTTGAGGTAATCATCAGGATCCCGATAACACTCAGAATTTCGAATAAACTCAAATGAACGTCATACAGCTGCGCCAAAAAAATTACCGACATTGATAAATAAATCGAAGTTCCGTCCAGATTAAAAGAATATCCAGTCGGAATCACCAGTCCTACCACAGATTTACTACAGCCCATTCGCTCCAGTTTTACCATGATACTGGGCAAGGCCGCTTCAGAAGAGGAAGTTCCAAGTACCAGTAAAAGTTCTTCTTTTATATATTTTAAAATAGAAAGAATACTGATTTTATAATATTTCAGGATACTTCCCAAAATTAAAAATACGAATAAAATCATTGTGAGATAAACACAAAGCATCAATTTCCCAAGCGGAATCAAAGTCTGCAGGCCAAACTTCCCAATTGTATACGCCATTCCGCCGAAAGCCCCTAACGGAGCGAGATACATTACATATTTCAAACCTGTAAAAACGATTTTCGAGAAACGTTCCAAAACCAAAATGGTCTGTTCCCTTTTCTGATAAAAATTCAATGCAATACCACAGACTATTGCTGCCAATAAAACCTGAAGTGTAAAATTAGAAAGGAAAAACTTTAGCCACGAGAAATTCTCTGCAGCATGATTCGTATACTGACTCGCATCCTGCAAAGCCAGGCCGGTCTTGTCGATTTTACCGGGTTTAAAAACATACGCAATCGTAACCCCAATAGCCAAAGCAACGGTCGAAACAATTTCAAAATAGCCTAACGCTTTGACACCAATACGGCCTACTTTTTTAAGATTTCCCATTCCTGAAATTCCCAGAACGATTGTCAGAAAGATAATCGGACCAATAAAAAGCTTGATAATATCGACGAAAGTTTTGCCGACGATTTCCATTTCCATACCCTTTTGAGGTGAAAAATGACCGAGCAAAACGCCTGCAATAATGGCAATCAGCACCCAAAAGGTAAGATTGGTTATAATCGTAAAAAAAGTGCTTTTCTTAGGTTTATTCTGGAGATTGGAAGTAGTAATATTCATGAAAATTAATTAGATAGTTTCACAAATATATAAAAAATGCAGACCTGTAAGCCGGATTCTGTCCCTGATAAATCAGAGCCTTATCATTTATCTAGGCTTACAATTACTCATAAGCTCGAGCTACCTACCCTTCAGCAACGAACGAGAAGCCCTTAAATGCTGATATACTTGGTATTTCACCGCATAGAGTTTACCTGGTTTCACTACAGCATTACCTGTACATACTTTCTGTTGCACTTGTCCTTGCCTTATTGCTAAGACCGACGGGTGTTACCCGCTATGCTTCTCTGTGGTGTCCGGACTTTCCTCCCCCCGCCGAAGCGGGCGACGATAAGGCGGTCTGCGCGGCAAAAGTAACACTTTATAACCGAAGAATCCTGATTTTAAAATTTAGATTTTCGACGAAATTTCGTAACATTTTAATTTTAAATTGGTTATCTTTAAAATCCATAATTTTAAAATACGATTATTATGACTAGAATGTATCACTACGCAACTGTTTCAAAAGCTTTAGACCAATTAAATGAAAAAGGATTTACCTGCGATTTTAATTTAAACTCAGACGCAATCAAAAAAAATCCTGAAAAATTTGAAATTGTACATGTGTATCGATACGAAGGGGAATCAGACCCTGGCGATGAAGCAGTTGTATACGGAATAAAATCAAGTTCAGGCAAAAAAGGAGTTTATGTATCCGGATTTTCGGCAGATTCCGATTCCGAAACCGCACAAATATTACTCGATTTAAGCATAAAAGGCAGGTGATTTCAGAAAAATTTTATTATAATTTTCAGAAGCTAATCCTGCTGTCCGCTATATCATTTCCCGGCTAAAGGAGCCGGAAAAAGGATGCCGCTCCCATCAGGGCTAGGACTCTTATTTTTATAAGGGAAGTAGTTTATTTAAAACACCATGACCAGCCTGTCTTTTCGACGCAGGAGAAATCTCCGCAAAGTTTAGGCAAATCATTAGTGCGATTTGCTTCGTCTATTCGAGCATAGCTATTGGGTCTCCTGCGAAATGGCAAGATTGAGAAAAAAAATGATGCTAATTTCCCCAATCATTAAATTTGCCTGCAATTCAATAAAAAAGCCCGTCATAAAATGACAGACTTTCAAAACAACATATCAATAAATTATGCCGTTGGTATTTTTAATTTCCAACCCGCCTGAATCAGATCAGGGTTTTTGATAATGTCTTTATTGGCTTCATAAATTGACTGCCATGAAACGCCATGTGCTTTTCCAATTTTTGATAATGAATCTCCATTCACAACAGTATAATCCGTTGTTGCACCCTGAGCCACAGCAATATTCATGACTACATCGGCCGATCTGAAATCAGGATCTATTTTTCCATAAGCATCCCAAAGTTTTTCTTTCACTTCAGCTGATTTTGCACTACCATCAATATATAGCACATTATCCTGCTCTCTGACCTCTAAATTAGCAATCTCTAAATGTGTCGCTAAATCCGTTAACTCTTTGTATTTATCTTGTAAACTCATAATGTGCTTATTTAATCGTTAACTTATTTTCAACCTTTTTAGGCTTCAATTCCTGTACGCTTTTTATCAGATTCGGCAATTGCTCTCTTTTGATATCGCCCGTAAGTGTTACCACTCCATCGACAACTGTAGCACTTACCCCATTATATGTTTTTACCACTTCATTTACAGAAGTCGTCAAAACACTATCCGCGTTAATTTCTACAGGAGCAGTAGTAACCTCAGGTTCCGGAGCTGTAATTTCGCAGTTATTCACTACCGATTTAACACCTTTGACTCCTTTTACAATATTCTCTGTATTTTGTTTGAATGCATCATCACGGCAGGTACCCGAAATGGTCGCAACACCATCCTGAACTGTAACTTGTACCCCAGGCATATCGCTTAGTTTTGCATCTATGTCTTTTTGAATATCTGCATCTTTAGGAGCACAAGCAACTAAAGAAAAAGCAAGACTGATTCCCAATAAAATTGATTTGATTTTCATAATGCTATTTTTTTAATATTAAAGACCTAAAATTAAAGGAATTAGCAAATTAAAACTTTATATCATCTTCTTTCAATAGTTACATTTTTTCCAGTACGATTGGCTTTAAGAAATCAATCCAAATAATTTTCAGGATAAAGTGTTTGTCCGTATTTCTGAGAAATAGAATTCATTTTCTCACTGACATCAGTTTTCTGATTCGCTTCTAAAAAACCCGCGACTTCTTCAAAAAAATCTTCTAATCCTGCAGGAGTTACAGTACATAATAATTTTGCCGGTTTATCACTCCGGTTTTTAAATCCATGGACCACTCCGCCTTGAGGAATATTTACATAAGAATTCTTTTTCGCAACATAACTTCCCGATTCCGATTTAAAAGAAACCTCTCCTTCTAAAACATAAAACGACTCATTAAAATCAGGATGCGAATGCGGATTTGGACCTGCACCAGGCGGAACAGACATTTCTATAACTGCAAAAGCACCATCGGTTTCTTTTCCCGAAATTATAATTCGGTAATTTCCTCCGGCGATTTTAAACTTTTTGCCTTCGGTTTCGTTGACTAGAATTATTGGTTTAGTTTTCATTTTGAAATTATTTAAAACATATTTTCCGGGATATCATAACTTGCTGCATAAAGAAGTTCATTATTACGTTCTTTAAATTCTAAAAAAGCCTTTCTATACCATTTCGAATCCGTAGCTAATAAATTAAAATCTTCAGCAACCATTACATCAAAAAATTCTCCATTCAACCAAGGTTCAATTCCTGTAATGCCTATTTTAAGATTTTCAATTCTATCTAAAACTATTTCAAATTCAGATTCAGAAAAATATTTAATTGATTCTGAATCAAAACCATCATTTAGGTTTTTAAGACCGTGAAATACCTTTTCGTTTAAAACATGTAATTTTTTAATTTGATCCATTTTATCATTTTGATTATTGTATACTGATACTCATGCAAAAATGCAAATAAAAATTCGACCAATAAGCAAAGCAAACTGGCGAAGCAAATCTGTGCACAACTATTTTATCCCAAACTTCACAATCAAAGGTTTATGGTCACTATACATTTTCCAGTCTTCATAGCTTCCGACTTCAACACTTTCCAGAACATTCATAAAATCTTCTGAGACAAAACAATAATCAAGATGATATGGTTTATTTTCGTGTCGGTACAAAAACAAGGTTGGATGCATTTCTTTTCCCTGCTCCTGATTAAAAAATT
>JBDTNT010000087.1:0-24168 GCA_039933615.1 Flavobacterium sp.
CAAATAAATTGCACGATTCAATATAAAAAACCCGCACTCTCATCATAAAATGAAAATGCGGGTTTAATTTTGCAGAGAGGATGGGATTTTCTTTGCTTTTTTATATATTCTAAATGACTGGTTTTCAACCTTATTATAATTAGAAAATCATGTAATTTTTATCATTTTTGACACAACTATGACACAGGTCAAAACATCAAAAACTACTTTACTCCTACTGTTTTTAAGTCCCTGTGAATTTCTATAAGTTTTTTCATGATGTCAGAATTTGTTACCTCTTTTTTTATGTTTGTCGGCCGTTCTGAAACTTGTGTGTTCCCAACTTGCGACAAAAACATATTTCTCTCATCCTTCAAAAGCCAATTCATATTTAAATCCGGAAAAACATCCATTAAAAAGTATATAATTTTTATACCTGCTTTTTGGGTATTTCTCGTGTATGCCCTCCACTGTATGTAATTCACATCGAAATCTTCGCAAAACTTAGCTGTATATGACTTCTCCGGGTATCCTTTCTCCAGTCCGTAATGATCAATTAAAGCCTTTATCTTACTACCTTCTATATTCATAAATATATATTTTAATGAAAATATTCATTGATTAATGTATTTTGTATATTTATTTATATATATTTGCAGAACTAATAACGAAATATATACGAACAAATGACGAACAAAGATAACATTATTATACAAGAAAAAAATAAGGTTATTACCCCAAAAAAGGTAAAAGAGGCCTTAGAGAACCTTCCATTTGATTATGTAAAACAAACTTTGCTTGTAATGTCACAATGGCAAGCTGATGGAAAAATATCAAAAACATATACTGATCGATATATACAGAAAGTCAGAAAATCGCAGGCATATAATAAGGAAATTCTCGAAGTACTTGTGGAGGTTGGCCTAACGAATAAGAAAACAAAAGACAGCTTCGGTTTTGAGCAAAAAAAAACCTCTCAAACTAATTAAAGCCCTCGAGGTTAATTCTAACATTTAGCGATGACAAAGATAATAATTCCCTCTGGTTTAATAGATGAAAACATCGAATTGTTTTCTGCGCAAGGTCAAATGATGGCCACATATGCAGGTTCAGTAAAATCTCTATTTGATTTACCTACAGATTTTTTACAAAAATTAATTGCAGAAATGCATTCCGTTCCATCAGTAATAAAAGCTTTAAGCCTCTCGGGTTACACCACTGAAAAACAGCAATTAGAAAAATTTGCCGAATGCAAATTTGGAGGTTTTGATTTTACCTCTGATTTTAAAAACGGCGAATTCTCAGAATCAGAATATCATGATTGCGGTTACAGAGGGGTTTGCCCCATGGAAGGTATTGTTTGCGGGTTCTTCAAATTCAATGGTCAAATAATAAGCCCATTCGATATTCAAATGATTCACCATTTGGCAAGCGAAGACACTATTCCTGTAATTGCCGAAAAACTTGGTGTTTCTCTCAACAATTTTGAAAAAAAAAAACAACACTTATTTAAAAAGTTAGACGTTCAATCGCGTCCGAAATTAGTAGCACGAGGTTACGATTTACAAATCTTAAAACTTAAGCTATGTTCATGAATCTTCCAAAAAGCGTACAAATTGAAATTTTAGCAATTAAAATCAATGAGGTAGAAATGTCTGAAGAAATTAATAAAGAAGACAAGGAAACAATCAAAAAAATTTACCGGAAAAAATTAAAAGAAATACAGCCAAATATAAAATTATAAAGCATTCCCAACCAAAAAAAACACTATGTCACAAGATATAATACAATCAAAAATTGACTTGCTGCAGGAGCAAATCGACAATTTAGAACGTTCCGGCTTTTTTACAGAAAAGGAAATGGATCGTGCAAGTATTTCTTTAAAACAAGAAAAGGAATCTTTTGAAAAACAATTAATTAACGAGGCATAACATGAGATTCATAAAACAGTCCTCAATCGACAATGTCTTAGACGAAGCAGATATAGAAAAAGTGATCGGTTCATCTGAAACCCTAGTTAAAAAAGGTGTTCATGACTTTTGCAAATCGCCTTTTAACGATCATGATAAAACTCCGTCGTTATGTGTGAATAAAGTTAAAAACACATTTTTTGACTACTCTTCCGGATTTGGCGGAAACGCTGTCAAATTTTTAATGAAACGTTTCTCTATAAACTTTTTTGAAGCTATCGAAAAAGCGGCAGAGATCTGCGGTATTGTTTTGCAGTATGAGGAGCAATCCGAAGATTTGAAAAGGATTCAGGATGAAATTTTGGTTATGAAAAAATTGGTTGACTTCATGAATGAAGAATATCAAAAACAATTTCACAAACTAAATATCGCAGACTGGCCAAAGGAGATGATGATTAATGAAAGAAAATTTTCAACGGAAATTATTGAAAGTTTTATGATCGGTTTTGCTCCTAATCAAAAAAGTTTCATTTCTACACCTGCAATAAATGTTGGTCAGTTTGAAATAGCTAAGTCGCTTGGATATACCAAGACCGAATACGGTTCATCATACGATTTTTACCGAAATAGGATAATGTTTCCCATTCAAAACGAAAAAGGTGAAGTTATAGGATTTGGAGCTAGAACTGACAATTCGGAAGATTCCAAAAAATATGCAAAATATCTAAACTCTCCGGAAAGCAAACTTTACCAGAAAGAAAAGGTTTTGTATGGTATTTGGCAAGCAAAGAAGTCAATAACTTCTTCAGGTAAAGCAATTTTATTAGAAGGTTACACTGATGTAATTGCTTTGCATCAAAATGGTGCAACAAATTCAATTGCTCCATGCGGTACCGCACTAACTGATTTGCAAGTAAAATTATTAGGCCGATTTTGCAAACACGTCATTATGTTTCTTGACGGAGACAAAGCTGGGCATAAGGCAGCTCTTAGAAATATTAATATCTTCCTAAAACAAGGATTTAAAGTAGATATAGTAATTTGTCCTGAAGGTCAAGACCCTGATAGTTTATCGCGCGAATGTAATATTAACGACTTCATTGCAAAAAACAGTCAAGATGCTATTTTGTGGAAGTCTAAATTAATGATCTATCAGGCAAAAAACCCTGAATTAATAGCATTAGAGCAAACACTTCGTAAAGAATTAGACAAGAATATTGAGGAATTACAGCATCAGATTTTAAATGAGGAACAATTAAAAAAACTGACGCTTCCGGATAGAAAAGAGGCAAAAAAAGCAAATGATACTGTCTATAAAACAATTTCGGAACTTGAAAAAGAACTCAAAGAAGAATTGGCAGATTTACCGCAACATGATCCGTCACTAATATCACAAGCTGTCGAGGAAATGGCCAATACATTGCATTCGATACAAAACAAGATTACGCAGGCAACTTATGTAAAACATGTTTCTAAGATTTTGGACCAGAAACCACAAGTTTTAACAAGCATCATAAAATATACTGAGGAAGAGGAAGAAAGAAATCAAAAAAAGAAAAGTCAGGAAACAGATAAAAAGGAGTTTCAAATTTTAGGATTGCCTGAAGGAGCTGACAAAGATCAATTTTTAACCGATCGCTTCTGTGAAATTGGGAATGTATACTGGTTCAAACGTGAAAATTCATTCATAATTGGTACCAACTTTCGAATAATTCCACTTTTTCACGTCGAAGGACGAGCAGATAATAAACGTCTTTGTGAGGTAATTAATCATTTAGGACATAAACGCCTGATTGACTTTGAAAGTACGGACTTAATCAATTTTACCAAAATTAAAGAACGTCTAATTCAGGAGGGGTTTTTCTTTTTCGAACCAGGTACAAATGTGAACGATTTTCAATTAGTTGCTAAAAAATTACTCAACGACTTCATTACAGCGTCGGAATTGAAAATATTAGGACATCAGCGTCAGGGATTTTTCGCTTTTGCTGATGGTATTTATCATAATGATGGATTCCACAAAGTGAATAAGTACGGAATTGTTAATGTTGAAGGATTAGAAAAAACGGAAAGTGAATACAGATCCGATATCACGCACTTTTATTGTCCTTCACATTCTGAGATTTACAAGGCAGCCAATGAAGGTGATGATCCATTCGAAAATGATCGGCACTTTGTACATAAACCGGCACCGGTAACAATTGACCAATGGGCTGACCAAATGGTAAGAGTATTCGGTGACAAAGGAAAATTAGGAGTAGCATTTTGTTTCGCGGCCAACTTCAGGGATCTATTTATTCAGCACTATAATTTCTTTCCGCTTTTTGGAGGATTTGGCCAAAAAGATAGCGGAAAATCAGGTTTTGGGAGTTGCTTACAATCGTTCTTTTACTGGAATCTAAATCCATTAGAATTAAACACAAGTACACTAGTGGGGCTGGCCAGACGCTTGACGCGATGTAAAAATACAATTGTCTTTTGCGATGAAATGCGCGACGATATCGACGAGGCAATGCATCAAACCTTAAAAGGAACTTGGAACGGAATCGGAAGGGAAAAAGGAAAAGGATTTGATTCGAATA
Source organism: Flavobacterium sp. (assembly GCA_039933615.1). Taxonomy (GTDB): domain Bacteria; phylum Bacteroidota; class Bacteroidia; order Flavobacteriales; family Flavobacteriaceae; genus Flavobacterium. Next base: position 4,472 of record JBDTNT010000087.1, read on the forward strand.
AAACGACAGTAGATAAAATTAACTCAGCTGTATATTATTCCGGGCAATATTTACCAACTCGTGATGATGGAGCATTACCATCGCGTTCAATTATTACAAATTTTGAAAACAAAGAATTTACGTCTTCTGAAAAAGAGGAGTATAATAGATTAATTGCTTGGAATAAAGCCGGTATATCATCCTTCATATTAGATATTATTAAGCATCGAGAGTTCATGTCAAAAAACATGACAAGAATCTATGCTGAAACTGCTAAAGAGCTAAAATTAGCCCTTAAGGAACAGGAATATCAAAACAGAGTTTTTGATAATTACTTACAGCTTTTAGTTACCATTAAAATGCTTCAGGACAAATTCAAATTTCCATTTACTTATGAGGAATATCTAAATCTAACGAAAGAATCTATTATTGAAAATTCCGAAACTATTGCTGACTCTGATGGTTTGGCCGCTTTCTGGAGAATTATAGAATATTTGGTAGAAAATCATAGTATAAAACAAGGCACAGACTTTCAAATAACAAGAGATTCGAAAATTGACTACATCCCTAAGAAAGGTGAAAAGGCAAGCTTCGACAACAAACACAACGATAAGATCATCTTTATAAACTTCAGTAAAATTTGGCAGGACTATCAAAAAGAAGTTACAAAAAGACAAGGAGAAGAGCTTATAGGAATGACTACAATTAGAAATTATTTCAAATCCAAGAAATACTTCATAGGATTATTTGGAAGCCGTAGAATGGGCGATAAATGCCCGAGTGGCTACGCGCTGAACTATTCAATGATGCAACGATTAGGAATATTAAATATTGATGACATAAATGATACTCAAACTGACTTAGAAATCCCTCAAGGCTTTTAATTATGGACGGCAAAGAATTTTACAAGTACGCAAAGGCCTGTAATGATAATAATATCACGATTTATCCAAAATGTTCGAATACTGGAAAATACAAAATAATTATCAATAAAAACGGCGAAGAAAAGGTTGGAGATCAATTTTACGAAGAGCATGCCTCTGTAAAAGAAGTTGAGATTAAAACACCAAGAGGTATACAAAAAGTAAAACAAGTTGTGCCGTCTGTCTGGGATAAAATATTCGAATTGTACAAAGTAACCTGCATTAAAAATAATCTTTTACATAATTAATAATTAAATAACATTTAGCGATGAAATCAAAACACACAAGTTTTCGACGGAAAGTCCAAAACACACAAGTCTACCTCTCTTTAGGTAAGATTCAAAAAGAAATTATCAGCACACAACAGAACTTAAGCGCAATTGGAAAAAGCTTGGCTTTTGTAGAAAAAAACGGAATTAAAATCTGGGAAAAAGTATCAGGAAACAGCATAAATAACGCTGAAATAATCAGAGAAATTCACGCAAAAAATTTGGAAGTTAAATTTTAAAATTAAAGAAATGGAAAATAATACAGAAATCACAACAGTATCAGTAAAAGTTCAATTTATAGGTGAATACCATGATTTCAATTCATGGCTTAAAAGTACACAAGACTGTGCAAACAAATATGGTGTTACTTCAAAATTATTACATATCGATTGTAATGGATTCTCAACAACGGGTTACAATATGAGAAACTCATTACGTTCAACAGTTTATCCTGTAAAAACATATTTGCAGATTCACGACGATCAATTAGTAACGCCATCAGCTTATAAATCACCTTCAAATAACTAAAAAATGGCTATAAAAAAATATAAAGTAGAAGTTACACGTGTTGACGAATATGAAATAGAAATCGACGACGCAATATACACAGATGATGTTATTGAACAATGGTCGGAAATCTTTTTTAATACTGATGAAGATACACGACAAGAAGATTTTGCAAAACACTTAGCATCCGGAATAACAAGCGCAGGAATCAAGGAGGTTTTAGAGGGTTTTGGTTACGTTAAGCAAAAGCATCATAATACTTCCGATGGCGACATTTTACCTCAATACACTTCACAATTAAAAAAAGTTACCGAAGAAGAATACTCTCCAGGGATTCTTGTAAATATAATTAGCCATAATGATGATTATACAACTGAAATTTTCACAAATGAGAAATAGACACTGCACAGTTTGCGGGCTTCCAAAAGAAGCCTGCTTAAATCAGACAGAACTAAATGACTATCGAAGTGATAAACTTGTCTCTAAACTGTTTTGGTTCACCATTGGTTTCCTTAGTTGTGGAGCTTTAATATTAATCCTAATTATTGTTTTTTATGGAAAATGTTTATAAACCGATTTTATTTTCTACTCCGATGGTTCTTTCTATTCTGGAAAATAGAAAAAACCAAACTCGAAGAACTAAAGGATTAGAGAAATTAAACGAAAGGGATGATATTCTTGAGATTAAATTAATTTCAGATACTGACAAAAGTTGGTTTCTTGTAAGAACAAAATCGTCAGGAACATATAGATTAGACTGTCCATATCAAATTGGTGACATTCTTTGGGTTCGCGAAACTTTTGTAGAATGCAATTTTAAATCCTTTTGGTATAAAGCAACTCATGAACTTCCAGGCGATTGTTGGAAATGGAAGCCTTCGATTTTCATGCCAAAAAAAGCCGCTCGAATTTTCCTCAAAGTGAAATCTGTAAAAGTTGAAAGGCTTCAGGATATTAACAATTCTGATGCAATTGCTGAGGGAGTTTACGAACATCCTGATGGTGGATTTATGAATTATCTATTTATTGCGGGGCACGTTTGCGCACAACATTCTTTTGAATCTTTATGGAGGAAAATAAACGGTAGAGATTCATGGACCAAAAATCCTTTTGTCTGGGTAATTGAGTTTGAGCGAATTGATAAACCTTTAGATTTTATAGTATGAAAACAAGTTATACAGTTTTAATTACAGATCAAAACCATTCATTTTATAATCAACGACTACAGGGTTTTTGTGCATATTATGACATAAACCGCATTGGTAGTGGACCTGATCTATATATTGCAGAAACACCTGAAGGAATTGAATTCAATTTATTATCTGGCCAGATTGATATTGACGATTATGATTCTCAAAGATTAGCAAAAGAGGTAATAAGACTCGGTGCAAACGTAAATGACATAGTTATGATTAAAAGGCTTGGAAGTGGATCTTACGGGGCAAATTTTGATTTAGATCAACCACATTTAATAACCAGAATTTTTCCTTCAGGGCATGTAATTTTTGACAACGGAAAAGCAGAAACATTTCAGCCTGACGTAACATTATATACTGGCGAGAATCTTGTTCAGAATGACTTTACAAAAAACGCCTTAAACAACGGGCTACCGTTTTAATTTAAAATATGAATACGAAAGTAACACCTAAAATAGAAAAATTCATTTTAGAAAATTATCTCAAAATGAGTCGTGGAGAAATCGCCAGGCATTTTGGTTTTAGCAAAGAAGTATGTAAGAGATTTTACAATAATAATAAGCTGTTTGTTCCAAAAAAAGTAATTGACGGTTTTAGATCCAAAGCTTTAAGCGAAAGAACCACATTTACCGAAAAAGATGATCAGTTTATTAGAGAAAATTATCTCACGATGCCGGTTAAAACTATTGGTCAGAATTTGGGAAGGTCGTATTGCGGTGTTACGGGACGGCTAAAAAAAATGAATTTGATTATTCCGGACGAAATTATACAACAACGCAAAAGAGATTCGGTTTATAAGCCTGGACAGATCCCATTTAATAAAGGAAAAAAAATTACTGATTTCATGTCTCCGGAAGCAATAGAAAATTCTAAAATGCACCGTTTTAAAAAGGGTAACAATCCTAAAAATGCATTACCAGATGGAACTGAAGTATGCCGTCTTGATAAAAGATCCGGAAGAACTTACACCTTGATAAAAGTACCAGGAATAAATAAGCTAGTTCACAAAAATATTTATTTATGGGAAACTCATCATAAAAAAAAACTTCCTTCAAAACATAATATTGTTTTCGTTGACGGCAATACACAGAATTTTGAAGTGACTAACCTTGAATGCATTAGTCACGAAGAACTACTTAATCGAAATACGATTCATCGATTACCAGAAGATCTGAAAGAGATTATTTATATCAAAGGATCAATTCAAAGACAAATTAATAAAAACTTAAAAAATGAAGCCAGAAATAATAGAAAGATTAGATAATATAGTTAGCAAGCAATTCAACTATAATGGAAAAAATATAACAATTGATAGGTACAAAATTGTGAATCAAACAAATGTAGTTGTCTTTTTTCCGCAACCAAAAAATATGCTAATATCGGAAGTGGAGGAATTTCTTGACTCCCTTTTTCATCCGGTTGAAAAAGAAAATACTGAAACGCAGGTTTTAATTCCTCAGCAACAATTAGTAGCATTTGAACCGACAAAAGATAACGATAAAATTAAATCTACACTTCTCGAGACTTTAGAAAAAGTTAAAACAGATCCATCTTTTTTACCACAAGCTTCAGCTATTTGTGATGTTGTTGGTCAATTCGTTGCAATTCAAAAGAACGAAATTCAAATGTTGGGTTTAATCAAAAAGTTCAAGCAATAGAAGACGATTATTTTATAACTATAAATTTTTAAAAATGGCAGATAATATTGAATACTCAGACGACAAAGTTCTCATCAAAATTCATAGACAGTTTACTGAACATGAATCAATTCAATTTCTAATCAGAAGATTAAAAGAATCTATTTTAAAAGCAGAACAACAGCAATCTTACCTTTATGAATTGCAATATAAGGTTGAAAAGTTACGGGAAAACGTAAAAGGGCTCGAAAGAAAAATAGCATCTTTAAAAAATAAATAAAAATGGCAAGAATATTTATAATCAAAGCTGCAAAGGGGAAAATGGATTTTTTTATGACTGAACCAACTGACTTTTTATACTTCTATTCACGTACTTTAAAAGATTTGAGAGGAACTTTAAGATGTATAACAGCTAAAGGTTATCGGGTTCCTAAAGAAGCCACAATTTCTAAAAGGATGAAAAGTTATAACGGACATCTAACCCTTTTAAATCCTTTTTTTCAAACAACTATGTTTGAAATTTTTGAAATTGATAATCTTCTTAAAATTAAAAGAGAAGTTGAATATGAAAATTCATTTGGTTTTAAACACAATCTTAAAATTGTAGATAGTGAGATAACTGAAAACATTTTAAAACACTTTTCCTAAATTATAAAATTTATGATAACTCAAAAAAAAATTAATAAATCGTGGGCATCTATAGGCTATTTACCTGAAAAAACAGACAAATTTGGATTTGTGCCTTTTGAATCTTTACCGGAAGATTTTGATATAGGTAATTTAGACGCAAAACATTTACTGGAATCCTCTGGATTAAGAAATAGAAAAACGATTGTCAGGCCAAAATCCCTATCTAATCCCAATTGGTGGAATAAATTATACCGTTGGCTGGTATTTAAAAAAAAGACTTTATAACAAAAAGACCACTCACTCGAGTGGTTTTTTTATGCCACTAAATTAGATCTTGACTTTCAATCTTCCATCCAATTCTCATGATATCATTACCAGGATAGGTTATATAAATTGGATGTGTGATTTCTTCCGATAACCGCATTAAGAGTTTCATCCGGAATGCCGACAATTTTTCGAAATTCTGAAAGATACAGATAGGTTTCTTCCCTTTATTATAGATGACCAACGTGCATCCTGTTCGATAAGTATTCTCTTTCGTGAAATACTGCATACTGTAAAGAGTTCTTGGCTCCAATCTATTAAAAATGGCTTTCATTTTTTCAACTTCCTCTTCAGTAAAATTCATCATACCAATTTTAAAGTAACTATTGCGTTTCGAACCTGTAATTATTAATTACAAAGTTATGCTGATTTCGTTTATTTTAATCCGCTAAAACGGAGTAAAATCAATAGTGAATCGTTCCGATTATCGTCCCCCCGCCCCCGGGGTAACAAATTAAATTTATAAGTTGTGGAGACGTGGAGCAGTGGAGCCAGACATCTACAATGATTATGGCCAAAAGAATAAGTAATTACTAAGCCAGCGCATCAAATTGTTTTTTTCTTTTTTCCCCGCGCCCCCAATTGAAAAAAGGTTTATGAAAGAGTGTGATGCGAAATATACAAGGTTCAACAGTTCAACAGTTCAACATATATTTTATATTGTTATAATAATCAAATAATTAGTTCAATTATTATTAGTTTTTTTGTGTGGAATATGTGGAACTATTTTTTAAGGTTCCAACAGGTTTCTGCAAGTTCAACGCTTTTTTTTTTAAAATCTCTTAGTTTTCAGTACGTTGAACTGTTGAACTAAAAATTCAAAAAAAAGTATATTAATTAATGTATATTTGAACATTGAATTTTTAACCTTAAAAAAAAAGTATGAGTGGGAAATCTACCGTTATAATTAATTTTCCTGTAAAACCGCACGTTTACAAGTATTTGCAGAATAAAGTTGGTGAAAAATTGGTGGTCACCAAATTTGATTTCTTTGGATCCATTGTCTTAGATATTCTCACTAAGAAATACTCCGACCTTGAAGCGGTCACGGATAGATATACTTTTCCTGTTGAAATTTCATTCAGCTACATGGAGAAAATGGGAATATACATTGACAACAAGGTAGTTAAAAAGTTCAATAGCCGGGTAGATGCCATGTTTAGAGAAGAAATGCGAGGATTTGCTAATGTCAACTTCTCCGTAAATCATACTCCAAAAGAAGCATCATTAAAGCAGTTTTTGTTTCAATACAATATTGATGAAGACGATATAAAATTTGAAACTTTGCTAAAAGACTTTAAAAGAAAATCAAAACCAAAAGACTGATATACAGGGGTACAAAAAAAACTTTGACGGATTTGTCCCCCTGTTTTTACGTACATTTAACATTAATTTATATACATTCCGAAATTATGATCAATGCACTTCAATCAGAAAATTACAAAAACATCACAAAGGTTACGATATTAAATTCTAAAACTGTTTTTTATCCCATGAAGTACGTTTTAGAAAAACGGGATATTGCTTATGATGAAGATCTTGCGACGGTAATAACTGATCTTATTCCTGAAGATCTAAAGTATCCGTCTACTACAAAGATGACTGACGCGGGAATGCTGAAAGACTATAAGGTTGAAGTTTCTATTAATAATCAGACGCAAAAAACAATTAATCAATTAGAAAATCATCATAATCAAAAAGTAATAGTCCTACTCCATCATCAGGAAGGGAAAATAATTATTGGCTGTAACGAAATGCCTCTCGATTATATTTATAATGATGACAACTCTACAAATCCTTTATCAGATAATGGATTTACAGTTACTTGTAAAGGAAATGCATACTTCTTAAAGGTTTCTACTTAAAAACCTGTCCTTTTTAACGCCTCATTATCGCAGTAAAATTGTATCGTCAAAAATAGTAACGATACAATTTTTTCATTTTGAGCAAACAAATATCTAATTTCTTTCAAGGTAGCTTATTCGTTTCCGAATCATATTTGGATGCACTTATACCTCATTACTTCAAGTCAATCACATCTGGCATTATATCCGTAGATAAAACTGTCAAAGAACTGGAAACTGCATTTGTTTCTTATATGGATCAGTCTTCCTCAGATGTTAATTTGGTAGATGATTCCGGTAAAGTTGTGGTTATTGACTTTATTGGCCCTGTTGTAAAATATTACGATTGGTGGGATGGAATGCTTGGCACTCAAGAATACATGCAGCTATTAGACCGCTTCAAAAATGATCCCGCAATTGCAGGTGTAGTTCTAAAAGTAGATTCCGGAGGAGGGCAAAAATATGGTACTCCAGAATTTTATGATTACATCAACGATTTTAAAAAAACAAAACCAATTGTCATTTATACAAATGGATTACTGTGTTCCGGAGCATATTACTTTGCTGCGCCTTCATCTTTTATAATCGCAAACAAGCGAGCTGATGCCATTGGATCAATCGGAATTTATACTGAATTATTTGACTGGAACGGATATTATGAAAGTTTCGGTCTAAAAGTGCATACAATTTATTCTGATCTATCGGATGAAAAAAATAAATCTTACAGAGATGTTATGTCAGGAGCTGACAAAAATTATAAAAACTACATAACCAAAGAACTTAATCCTGACGGACAAAAATTTATTGATGATATGAAGGGTGCCAGACCGGTTTTGAATGCATCTGTATTTAAAGGCGGAGTTTGGAATGGCGAAGAAGCCCTCGAAATGGGATTAGTAGATGCAGTTGGAACCGAGCAAGATGCTATCAATAAAGTCTATGAATTAAAAAAAGCAAACGATTCAAATAATTCAAGTAATAAAACCAATTTAAAAACAAAGACTATGTCGAAAAATACTAAAAGTTTTCCTCTAATTCAGGGGATTATCGGTGTTCAAGGAGAAGGTATTGAAACCATCTCTACGATTACCGGAAAAAAAGGAGTTCAGATGACTGAGGCACAACTTGAAAAGATAGAGATTTCTCTTTCCGGACATAATACCACCCTTACAGAAGAAAGAACAAAGGTAACTACTGCTGAAGGTAAAGTTACAGGAATTGAAACGGCAATTAATACGGCAATTACAACTGCAGGGTTAAATGTAAGTTTAGATGCAAACGCCACTAACGAAGCAAAAGTTACGCTTTTGGGTTCAAAAGTTGTGGAGTATGGAAAACGCTCTGGTGCAATTGCTACTACTGCAAACTCTGACGGTGATCATTTTGAAGATAAGGAATCAATTGTGAACGCAACGGATTCACACAATGATTTCTATAACAAAGCTTAATTTTTTATTATGAATATAGATCAAATCTTAGAAGAAACTAAAAGGTTTGCAGCACAAAATCCTACCATTTTAAATGCTGCCGTGATGTCCAACGAAATTCTATTGAACAAATATGCAAAGCTTATCCCGAGAATTCGAGGTGAGTTTGCTTCTGTCAATTCAGTCATGGGACACGTTGTACAGGCTTTCAGTCCAACATGGACAGAAACTGCTGATGTACAATTTAGAGGTAAACAGTTGAAAAACTACCACCAAAAAGTAAATTTTGCTTTTACTCCTGCCGAGATTCTTGGTTCATGGGTACAGCAAAAATACGATGAAGGTGTTGATTTAAAAGACAAAAGCATCTCTAAACACATAATGACAATGCTCTCAGCAAAAATCATTAGTGACGTGAATATTCTTTCTGTAAAAGGAGTTTATAATGCAGCTACTCCAACAGCATGGTTGGCTTCTATGGACGGTTTAAACCAGATTCATGTTGCATTATTGGCAAATACTGATAATCCTTGCTTCAAAATACCTACTGATGCTATCACAGGCACCAATATTATGGATGTTGTTTTGGCTTATGAAAAAGGTATACCGGAGCAGTACAAAGATTCTATCAAATTTATCAAAATGAGTACAACAAATGCGCAGAATTACAAATTATTGTATGAAGATGCATTTGGAAAAAATACTGATTATTCTGCTGATAAACGAAATAGAACACGTTTAGGGGAGCGTCCAATTATTGGTATTCCTGGAATGAATGCAAATCATATTTCTTCTACTCTAGATGGAAATTTTGTGAGAATGGTTGATGTTGTTGAAAATCCAGCAACTATCACTGATGTTCAAAAATTAGATTACAAAATCAAAGTTTTTGGCGAATTCACATTGGGATATGACTACGCTGTTAATGAATTGGTAATTATGAATACCTCTGCTGTTGGGGCAGTTAGAGGTTTAGGTAATGCTGCATTAAACGCGTTGTATTATCCTGAAGAAAACCTTTAATCTTAAGAAATTATGAGTAAAGAATTATTAGAAAAAGCAAAAGAACTCGGCATTGAGAATGCCGGGTCTTTGACTGCTCCAAAGCTTAAAGAAGCAATTGAAGCAGCACAGGCCAAATCAGACTTAAGAGATGTCCTAATTGACAGAGCAACTAAGTTGAATGTAGATTTAAAGGATGTTCCTGAAAGCAAGTGGGCAGAAAAAGTAGAAAACGCATTTCAAGAATTGGAAGCGTCTTACCTTAGAAAGGTCGCTAAAGCATTGGAAATTGACTACCCAGAAGGAATCTCAGACGAAGGCTTAACGGATCTCATCAATGCAGAAGGTGAAAAACTTGTCCAGGCTAAATCACTACAACTTCAGGAGGAAATTGTTGACATGCTGTCCGAATACTTAGGAGTTGAAGATGTTAGAAATCTTACTGTGGATGAAGTTGAGGCGCTGTTAGAAGCAAAAGGCGAAGACATTACTGCAACTCTGGAAAGTACAGATGTAGATTCAGGTAAATCAGCTGAGGCATACACTGATTCTAAAGGTAGAGAGTTTGTTTTTACTGATGATGCTCCGGCAGCATTCAGATGTTTCGGAATTGAAAGAACTCAAGAAGAGTGGATGGCAGACAAAGATGCAATGGAATTGTTTGTCGAAGGAGATTTATCATTTTTAACCATTAAAAAATAGACAATGAATTGTTTTGAAGACGTAGAAACGGAAAATTTAGACGCTTGTCTAAACGGAGAGATTCAGGCAGGATTGTCTGAGGTTGGGCTTTATTATGCGAAGCATGAAGATATTCTGGTATTCCCAATGCCGCTAAAAATTGGCGAAGTTGGATACAATTACGAAGAAGCCGTAACTGTTACCGATCCAATTACTTTTAATGCCGGTAAAGGTTGGGGTAAAATTGTTTTTCAACCTGACACTGGTGAAGGTACAGTTGATCTCGTTGGTAACAAAGGGAATAAAAAAACCAAGAATGCAGTTACCTTTTTTGTTGCAGGAAATAGCAAAAAATTATTGGGCTATTTTGTGACAATGAAAAACATTCCTTCATTGTATCTGTACACTGAAAGGGATGGCCAGAAACGCGTTGTTGGGGATAAATTTAACCCTGCATACATGAGTGAGGTTAAAGCTACTACTGGTAAGGGAGGAGAAGACGAAAAAGGAGTTACAATTACAATTGAATCGTATGCAATTCCGATTGTTTACGAAGGAACAATTCAATTACCAGTCGTAATTCCATAATGTCAAAGTATTTTGAAATAGTAAATCTAATTATGCCTTGTGCCTTTCTTTTACAGGATGGCTCAAGGTTTGATTTACAAACCGGAATCCCAAACAATGCATATGAAGTTTTTAAAAGTGGCTTTGCGCATTTAGGATTAAAGCCTGGTGCCGAAAAACTTTTCAAAAAGGAGCCAGAGTCGATACTCGTGAACCTAATTAGAAAAGCGAAACGCATCGAAGACGTGGAAATTTTAGTTTTGGTTAAGCCTGACAATTTAGTTTTGCAGGAAGAAGCCAACATAAAAAGAACTCAATTTAAGTAATTACAAAACCTAGAATATGAAAAAAGTTTTAATTATTGCCATCGGAATGATGGCTTCCAGTTTAATGGCAATCCCTTCGTTAAAAGGTATTCACATTGTTCAACACGATCGCGACCTGCAGTATGAAAAACCCTGTTTTTCTGGTCAAGAATTAATCGTCAATGAATATGACCAAAGCGGTGATCAAATTACCGCACCATCCTTCGAAATGAAATGCTTAGTGCCGGACTATGTTAAATACACGTGCAACGTCCCTCTTATTAAGCAATCGTTTGTATTTCATCCGATCTTATATGATTTTGATGCGTCCATTTTAAAAAATAAAACAGAAATTAAAGAGGGGAAAATTATAAAAAAGCCAACTATTTTGCTCACGAGTTGCCGTTCTATTTAAATATTTTTTTGGTTAGTTAGTTTAAAAATCCCGCGATAGTGCGGGATTTTTTTTAAAACAATAATGATGGATATATCAACTTGGTTTTCTAATAGTGGCAGTTATGCAGATGGTTTGAATATTTACAGTCAATTGCCAACCTGCAATGCTAACCTGTTAAGGAGTTTTGCTAAAGAAAACGCTACCAATTTCTTAAAACTAAAATACGAACTTAAAAAGGCCTCGTTGAGTGGAGCCGGTGCAATTATTCATAAAGTTGAAAATATTGTCGTTGATCCGCCAAAAGGGGCAAAAAACGACTTGTTGATTAAAGAAATTATAAAGCAGTCTGAGGCAGTTTCTTTTCAAAAAGAAACTATGGCCATTTATCCCATGGAACTGCATTCCACTTATCGTCAGCGTGTGAATGATTTTTATTTAGCGTGTGAGTTGAAATTCCAATTGAACTCATTAGCTGATCATGACGAAAATGAAGCATTAAAAATTATTATTCAACTGGAAGATTTGTGGACCAGAATCGATCGTGCTTGGATGATATTAGATCATTGGAAAGATCATAATCGGATAATGCCTACTGCAGAAAGCGAGGATATCAGTACCCTATCCGGTAACAAATTAGTAATGATGCGAAATAAGCTTGAGTCCAGGATAAGCAAACGTGAAAAAACTCTTCAATCTATGCATGAGAATGTTGTATCGTCTCCTGAAGATCGCGGTTTATTGAATTTGTTTAACCGAAAACTAGAGCAATTGCAGCAGCTTAAAATTGATTTAGAAACCGTTAGAAGAAAATTAAAAGATGAATGATTTATTACTGGCTCCATTGGAGTGGTCTACAGAAAAAAGGAACGTGAAGGATCTAATTCCTTATGAGTACAATCCTCGAAAACTTTCCGAAGAGAAAAAACAAAAACTAAGGGAAAGTTTAGAAAAGTATAATCTTGCCGAAATTCCCGCTATAAATACCAACGATGTCATTATTGCCGGTCATCAAAGAATTATTGTATTGATGGAAATTGGCCGTGGCGAAGAAACAATTGATGTTCGGGTACCAAATAGAGAATTGACTGAATTAGAATTTAAGGAATATAATATTCGTTCCAATGTACAGGTTGGTGAATGGGATTTAGAAATCCTGAATTCTATTTTCGATGATATTGACCTATTGTCTATTGGGTTAAATGTAGATGATATCCCTCTACCGGAATTGATGCTTCCCTCGGAATTAATGAATGAAGAAGAAGCGGAATTTGATCCTGAACCGCCAAAAATTCCAATATCGGTATTGGGCGATATTTATGAAATGCACTCTCTTCAGAAGAAATTAGTGCATCGAATAATTTGCGGTGATAGTCGTGAGCCGGACGTTTACCAAAAACTACTTGAAGGTGCGTTTTTTAATTTAGTTTTAACTGATCCTCCTTATAATGTAAATTACACCGGCGGCACAAAAGATAAACTCCAAATTGAAAACGACAATATGTCAAGCGCAGACTTTTACACTTTTCTTTTTGAATTTTATAAAGCTTCATTTGATCACTCTATACCTGGTGCCGGGATTTATATTTTCCATGCTGATACCGAAGGTGCAAATTTTAGAAATGCACTAAAGGAAGCCGGATTCAAATTAGCTCAGTGTTTGATTTGGTTAAAAAATGGAATTGTACTGGGTAGGCAGGATTATCAGTGGAAACACGAACCTTGCTTATATGGTTGGAAAGAAGGAGCAGCTCACAGTTGGTATTCAGACCGGAAACAAACCACGATCTTAGAGTTCAATAAGCCTTTAAGGAGCGAAGATCACCCAACAATGAAGCCAGTTGAAATGTTCACTTATTTGATTAAAAATAGCTCAAAGCAGTTTGATATCGTCGGCGATTCATTTATCGGATCCGGTACCACTTTAATCTCCTGTGAAATGAGCTGGAGACAATGTCGAGGAATCGAACTTGATCCGCGATTTGTGGATGTAGACGTAAAACGTTGGGTAAAGTATATGCGTGACAATTATTTGGATTTTGAGCTTTACAAAAATGGACATATTTTGTCTAAAAGTGAAATAGATCTATTTTTCGAATAAAGTATAACCCGCTAATACAGCGGGTTTTTTATTTGTCCTTTTCTTACACTTTCCGTTTGATGAAATTGCGTCAAAATTCAATATCTATGAGTTCTAACGCTGTTGTCGTTCGCAAAAAAGTAACTGTCCTCGACAAAATACGAAAGTTTTATTTGAAGGGAGAAGCGAATGTTACGCTTACCGAAAAACAAGATGAAATACGAATCCGGGTCTATAAAGCTTGGAACTTGATGATCAACTATCACTCGAAAGAGCAAGCTATGGCTGTCATTATGAACGAGTATGGCTGTTCACGTGCGCAATCTTACCGATACTTAACTTATGCAATGTCTGTATTTGGCAATCCAATTGAAAACCAAAAAGAGGCTGAAAAGTATTTAATCAGTGAAGATTTAATCAAATCCCAACAACGTTCCATCAAAAATAAAGACGAAGCTGCTTACTTGAAAGCAATGTCTTTACGAATTAAATTAGGTAATTATGACAAAGATGCTACGCAAACATTTGATCCGGAAAAATTAAAAGCACAGACTTATGTATTAAAGGTTCATCCCTCAGTCTTGGCCAGTATTGAAGCGAATAAGGATGGCGGCGTAATCAATTTTAATAATCTTGATACTGAAGATATCGATTTTCAAGAGGTAAAAGACCAGGACGATGAAGAAGAAGAAGAATGATATCGAGCTAAATATAGCCCAAATTAGCGTTATTCACCATTCAAGCAAAAAGGTTTTTAATCCCATCGCGCTAACCTTGGTGTGGATTAAGACTATAGTTTTAGAGTGGGCTCGTGGTACTGGCAAATCCACTATTCTTGGATGGTTCGTCAAAGAAGCCGTAAAACAAATGCCAAAAGCTACGGGTGTTCTCGTTGGAGAAACATTTCAGCAAATGTTGTCCAGGACATTACCATCAACAAAAGCCGGACTGGAAATGTTTGGTATTTATGAAGGCATTGATTATGTGGTCGGAAAATGCGGAAGGTCGTTAGGTTTCGATATGCCTTTTCAATCCCCGGACAAATGGGATAATGTAATCCATTTTTCTAATGGTTTTATATGGATTCTCGTAAGTAATGACCAGGCTAATGGCGGGCGTGGAATAAATTGTTCGATTGTTATTGGCGATGAAGCTGTACTTCTTGATAAAGAGAGATTATTTAACAATGTTCAATCGACCAATCGCTCTACCTGTGGTGGGTTATATGAAGATCAACCTTTATGTAATGCTGAGATTTACGCGTCTTCTGTTGCAATGACCGAAAAAGGCCAATGGTTTACTGATTTAGAGGCACTGGCTAAAAAGCAGCCGTGGAAGGTTTTGTTCTCAAAGGCACCCGCCGCAGTAAATAAGCATAATCTTTCGAAGGATTGGTTCGAACGTATGAAAGATAATGCACCATCTGATATGCACTATAACGCTGAGATACGCAACATCAGGCCGAGTAAGGTGACAAATGGATTCTATCCTTCACTTGATCCTAAGAAGCATTATTACCGGGATGCTTATAACATGGATTATCTTGAAGGGATAGGTGTTAAAGCTCAGAAGAAAGATTTCAATTGTAAGCAGGATAATGACTATATGAAGTCGAAATCTCTTATTGTTACAATTGATTGGGGTAACTTCAATTCAATGACAGTATCTCAGGACCAAGGCGAAAGATATAGAAAACTTAAAACCTTTCATGTGATATCTCCTAAGATTATTGATGATCTAATTGATGAAGAGTTCTCGCCGTACTATGAAGACAAGAAGCGGCATAATAATGTTATTGAATTCTATTATGATCGTAATGGTAATAATACTCAAGCGAACTCACGTGTCACTTTTGCCGAGCAAGCTATTGCTTGCTTAAAGCGTAACGGCTGGAAAGTAATAGTAAAAGTTCGTAAAGGTGCTGAGAATCCTCCTCACAACCAGAAGTTCATTGTAGTCAACTACATGCTTAAACATGGTGGTACAATGGGGTTACCTGCTATTGAAATCAATGAAAACAATTGCACTGATTTGATTGTATCGTTAGAGAATGCACCGGCTATTCCTGGTAATAAACCTAACACCATTGTCAAAGACAAACGAAGCGAGAAGTCGAAGACTATACGCCCAGAGCATGCTACTCATTTAAGTGACACGTTCGACATTCCCATCTATTGGAGATACCATAAGCTAGTGATGAAGCTGATATCGCAACGAGATGACAAAACCTTTCTTCCTTTATTTAAAGGGCATACGATGAAATAAACCGTGGGCGATATTGGTCTTTGGCCGACATCGCCCACATATATCGCAGTTTTTTAAAACGGAAAGTGTAGATCCAGATTAGGGGCAGGCCGCTCTTCTTTTGCGAACAATGAGATTAAAAATCCATTTTCAGAACATAAAAAACTGAAAATTAAATATTTAACATTTTTATTTTGATAATAAGGGTACAAAACAGTACTAAAAAAGTCTGTCCTTTTAAAAAAGTAAGCATACAACGAATTTTGAAATATGATTAAGACGATTTTTTTGAGACAAGTCTTAGAAGAGATGAAAAAAACGGACAGTGTCGGAAGAGCAATTCCTTTTGAAATTGAATTTAAAACTTACAACAAGAACAATAAAATGGGTGGCGTTACCAAAAAATACTCAGGTTCGAAATTGTTGATCGGCGTAAAAATGAAAGGGAAGCCATTTATAGATGTAAATCATTTTTACAGACCAGTACGTGTCCGAAAGAATCCTAACCATTTTGAAAACAGAACTCGAAATATTGAATTGCCGTCAGGCCAAATCAAGAAATTAAACATTTTGTACATCACAAAATTTAACGGCCTTCAGGTCATTTATTAATTATGAAGCATTTTAAAAATTTACATGTCGGACAGGCTTCAGTTGCATTAACTGGTCTCGGTAGCTCAAAAATTCCGCAAGCAATTAAGGTAGTTATAGACCCGGCTAATCAAGAAATTACTGGAGAGGTAGTTCAATGGGGTTCAAATAATTTATATCCACAGGATTTTTACGATAAGAAGTTTTTGAAAAATGGTGCCGCAGTTGGTGGTATAAATACGCTGTCGTCAACTACTTACGGTAATGGGTTCGCCTTGTACAAAAAGGTAAAAAACGGCAGCAAGATTGAACTTGAAGAGCAGCTACTGGAGAGTTATCCAGAAATTGAATTATTTGTTGAAGAAAATAATCTGGATAAGTATTGGGCTGCTAAAATCAAGGACTTATCTATTTTTGAAATTGCTTTTTCTGAGTGGCTAATTTCTGCAAACGGTGAAATGTTGACCCGCGTCAACAGATTAAAAGCTGCTCACTGTAGATTTCAAAAAATGGATGAGTCCGGCAGGATCCAAAACGTATTTATAAATACTGACTGGTCAAATGCAAAAAAAGAATACACAGTTCCGATTACGTACTTCGACAAGGATAAAATGACTGCGACTGAAATAAAAGAAGAGTGCAAAAAAAGAAAAATATTTAATTTTTGTACGACTTCTTCGTACGCCTTCGTAACCGAAAATTATTACCCGAAAGCAGGTTGGCATGCAGTGGATAGAAACGGTTGGATGGAAGTTGCAAACTCAGTTCCGGAATTCAAAAAATATTTTTTTGAAAATCAGATTCACATGAAATTCATTGTCTACGTTTCTGACTTTTATTTTGAAAGCTTTTACAAGGATGAGTGGGAAGATTTTGACGCCGACAAACGTCAAAAGATGCGAGAGGAATTGGCAGCTGCCATTGATGAACACCTTTCCGGAAATAAAGCAGGGGGGCGCTCTTTAGTTTCTCCAATTTTTGATGATAACGGAAAATATATCAAAGGAATCGAGGTCACTCCGATTGATGATAAATTAAAAGATGGTTCGTATTTACCGGACGCGTCAGCAGCTAACTCTGAAACTTTATTTGCAATCGGTGTGAATCCCGCTATTATTGGTGCGGGAACTCCGGGAGGTTCCAATTTAGGTGGCTCAGGTTCAAATATACGTGAAGCTTATACGGTATTATCCGCAACATTAGTTCCAAAAAGAATTTATGTTGCTGACGATTGGCAGTTTTTAAAATCATTCAACGGTTGGGAAAAGAGTTTAATTGGGCAATTTTCAAGCGTAAATCTTACAACTTTAGATAAAAATCCTAGCGGTCAGGAGAATATAATTCACAACTAAAACTATGGCAAGATTAATAAATGATAAAACTGATCTGAAAAGGCACATAATATTGTCAGCTACTTTTGATTTTGAAAAGGTATTGCCTTTCGCGAAAAGAGTTGAAAGAAATTTAATTCTGGACCTGATCGGTCAGGAACAATATGATTCTATAATTATTCATGTTTTTGATCCGGACAGCAATGCTCCTATCAATAAAGTTAAGGAATTGTTAGAAGAAGCAGTTGCCTACAATGCTATGTTTTTGGCTATGCCGACTTTAAATGTCTTGATTACAAATTCAGGATCAAAGTCAACTGAGAATAAAGAATCTGTTACAGCGGATTGGAAAGACAAAAGAGATCTGAACAGATCACTTGTGAAAACTTATAATGAAGCTTTAGATTACGCCTTTCAAATAATGGAAGAAAATGTATCAGATTTTCCAGAATGGGAAGAATCAAAATATTATACTGTTTTCAAAGACATCATTGTTCAGGAAACGTCTCAGTTTAATGAACACTTCTCTATTAAAAAAAATCGTCAAACATTCCTGGCTTTAAAGCCGTACATGCGTGAAATTGAAGATCAGTATCTAAGAGGTATGTTGGGTGAGTGTACGTTAGATTTTATTAAGTCAAGGTCAATTGACCCAATAGTTTTACGTGCACAGCAAGAAGCACGCAAGGCAGTCGTTGCCTTTACGGTTGCAAAGGCAGCTATCACCGGAACATTTGAATTTACTGACAGTTCTTTTACAATTGCATCTGATCAGTTGCCGTGGGAAAAACAACAGGTTCTTGCAAAAGAAGATCGCATCGACTTAAAATCTGATCGGGAAAACGCCGGTGAAGAATACTTGAAGTCCTTAAAGAAAATTATTGTCGATAATCCTTTAGTCTTTACCTGTTTTGAAGACAAAATAGAAAAAGGGATCACTGATAAAATCATTCTAAAAAAGTCAAGTTTGTTCCTTTAATCTTGTCCTTTTTAAAATTTCACGTTAACAATATTTTTGATAAAAATAAAATGAAATGCAAATAGAAAGAGTACCAACGGCAAACGGAATCCACGACATAAAACTCATAGGCGAAAATGAAGACGAGCGTTTGTTTATTAAACAACTGGCAGCGGCCGGAACCCTTTCTTGTATAAGTAGAGAAGTTGCCGACACTGTTTTGTTTAGGCCTATTTCTGTAATGTCTGATATCAGCAGCTATATATCAACTAAGAACTCGATCGGAAAATATGACTTCATTCTTCGCCAAAATGAATCGCATAAATTTGAATTGTCATTTAATACTGATGATTCACCAATTGACTTGACGCAATATCCTATCATAAAGCTTCAGATAAAAAAGAACAAATCTTCTTCTCCAATTATAGATTTAGCACTTGGAAGTGGCCTTACAATCTTAGGTTCAAACAATAACAGATTAGAAGTTTGGCTCACTGCATCTCAGACAAAACTCTTGAATTGTGAAAATTACTACTACGATGTTTTAATGAGCAAACCTACTTCCAATGTCTACTACGTTGAAGGTGTAATTACTGTAAAGAAATCAACTACACGATGAGTGAGCAAATTAATATAGAAGTAGAATCACAACCGGTTCCTATCGTTCAGATAAAAGTTGACGAAGATTCTTCACAAAATGCAGAAGCAGCAGCAGAACGTGCGGAAGCAGCTGCAGAACGTGCGGAGGATGCTGTTGACGATATCGATGGTAAAATTGCAGGTAAATTAGACAAAGGCGCGTATCCTG
>JBDTNT010000088.1:0-15225 GCA_039933615.1 Flavobacterium sp.
TAATTTCTCTAAATATTCAACTTTATCTTTTTCAGCTTGCACCAAACGTTCGTAAAGTTCTACAACTTTATCTAAAGGATTAAAAGTGCAATTGTGATTACCTGTCGTAGTTGAAAGTATACCGTGATCTTGAATTGTATTTCCAATGATGTTAAATACGGCTTCTTCAGAAAAATTTTTAATAGCTTCAACACTTACGCCAAGAGCTTTTGCAATTTCAATCAGTCTTTCTTCGTCTACTGTTTCGCTGTTTTCGATAGTAGAAACAGTTTGTTGGCTTATTCCTAAAGCATAGGCAAGAGCTTCCTGCTTCATATCTTTAAGTTCACGAATACGGCTTATCTTACGCCCTATGTGATTTGGTTTTGTTAGTGTGCTCATAATTCAAAGATATTTAAAATTCTTAAACGAAAATAAATTTCAGTAAAAAACAAACCATTTTTGTAAGATACTCTTTTCAGAATTTATAAATTGGTAAATTCGGCTTTAGCCAAAAACTTAAAAGATTAGGCTAAAGCCATTTTTTAATATTTTACTTTTGTATCTCCAGCTAAAGCAGGAGTCAATTGAAAAAAAATAAAATTACAGCTATAATAAAAATGATTACAAAAGCAACATTACAAGACATTCCCGCATTAAACATCTTAATTAATTCGGCATACAGAGGAGAAACTTCAAAAAAAGGCTGGACAACCGAAGCCAATATTTTAGAAGGAAAAAGAACAACCGAGGAAGAATTGACAGAAACCATTCAGGATCCTAAAAATACAATTCTGAAATTCACAGAGAATGATAAAATCATTGGTTCGGTTTTGTTGGTCGAAAAAGGACATCAATTGTATTTGGGAATGCTGACTGTGTCACCTGAATTGCAAAACAGCGGTATTGGCAAAAAGATGTTGGCTGAAGCTGAAAATCATGCAAAATCTTTAGGTTTATTTTCGATTATTATGTCGGTAATTTCAGTACGCGAAGAACTTATTGCCTGGTACAAACGAAACGGTTATACTGAAACGGGTGAAAGAGAACCTTTTCCACAAAGCGATATTCATATTAACATTTCTGATAAACCTTTGGAATTTATATATCTGGAGAAGAAGATATAAGTTTTTGTTTCAAACTTAACCGCAAAGGTCACAAGGGTTTGTACAAGGTTCGCTATTTCTTTTGCTTACATATCTAGTAAAGTTGCAGAGTTGCGAAGAAAAATCTTTGCAACTTTGAACCTTTGAACCTCAAAAAAAATTACATATTTTTTTTAATCTTCGACAAAAATTCGTGCGAAACGCCAAGATACGACGATAAATTTTTGTTGTTAATTGATTTCATCTTGTTAGGATATCTTTCTATAAATTCCAGATATCTTTGCTTTGATGTTTTATTTAAGACATCTAAAAGTCTTTGTTGAATTGCAATATTAGCTTTTTCAACCATCGTGATATGAAACTGAATCAGCTTAGGCACCTGCTGAAACAGCAAGGTTTTATTTGCTTTACTAATTACGATAATTTCACTCTCTTCAATAGCTTTTATATTGTAAGTAGTAGGTTTTTGATGGTAAAAATTTTCAAGATCACACATCCATTCATTTTCGAAGGAAAGAAAAATAACGGCTTCTGAGCCATTATCATTTAGGATATAAGTTTTAAAAGCGCCTTTTAAAATAAAAACTTCATAAGAAGTGTTAGAGTCCTGAATCTGCAGGAATTCATTTTTCTTTAATTTAATAAATTCGGCTTTCTCTACTATGCATTTCCATTCTTCATCTGTTAGGTTAATTTTACGTTCAATATTTAATCTGAGGGGGGTGTACATGTGTTTTTACTTTTATTCTTACTTGGGGCGTAAGTATTTGAATTAATTAAAAAATAATGTAATCGATTACGCAAAAATACCTTTTTTAGTCATTTTTGTCACTTAACAACTGTTAAAAAAATACTTTTTACAGACATTTTTTTAAAACATTGAACTTGTTCAACTTTTTAAAGAATAATTATAAGCAGATTTGTACTGTTAAATATTTATAAACCCCAAACTTAAATTATGAAAATTAAATCAAAAATTTCAGTGTTCCTACTAACACTGGTATTCGGTTTTACAGCATGTAATACCGAAGAAATCGCTTCATCGCAAAATGAGGAAAACAGCATTTTATCTGCAGGAAGTGGATTAACCGCCAAAGTAGGAAACTGCGCTCAGGTCCCGGGATGGGCATCACAAAATGGTGGAACAACCGGAGGAGGAACTTCGGCAGAAACAGCAGTTACTACTTATGCCCAATTAAAATCGGCTATAGAAAACAGTGCTGTAAAGGTTATTAAAGTTAGCGGTACAATTACCGTAACGACCAGATTATCACTTCAGGATCAGACTGGTAAAACAATCTACGGAACAAGCGGAGCAAAATTGGTTTCTACCAATCAGACTAAAGATGCTTCAGGTATTATCAACATCAAAAGATGTAAAAACCTGATCATCAGAAACCTTATTTTTGAAGGTCCCGGTGCTTATGACACTGATGGATGGGACAATGCCATTTTGGATGATTGCCAAAATGTATGGGTGGACCACTGCGAATTCAGAGATGGTGTTGACGGAAACTTCGACATCAAAAACAAATCAGATTATATTACTGTTTCATATACGAAATTTGCTTACCTAAAACCACCAAAAGCAGGAGGTTCAGGAGGTTCTGATGATCACAGATATTCAAACCTTATTGGTTCCAGTGATGGTGCTACAGCTGATCGTGGAAAATTGAGAATTACTTTTGCCCGTTGCTGGTGGGCTCCGGGTTGTAAAGAAAGAATGCCAAGAGTTCGTTTTGGAAAAATCCATATCATCAACAGTTATTTCAATAGTTCTGTAAGCAATAAATGTATTGCTGCCGGTTTTGAAGCTGATATTCGTGTAGAAAAGAACGTATTTGAAGGTGTAAAAACACCAATTGATTTAATGACCGGTTATACAGCTGTTACAGCAGTTGATAACATTTTCACAAGCACAAGTGGAAACACTGCAGGAAGCAAAACTGCTTTTACACCTCCTTATTCTATCGTTACACTTGCCGCTTCGGCTGTTAAAGCTGATGTTACCGGTGGTGCAGGTGCAACATTTACAGGGAATACTTGTGGTTCTTTTTAATTAAAAAAGCTCTATTGCCGTAATTTCAATTCATCAATCTGAAACTATGGTTATACGAATCTGAGTTAGTTAGTTTAGTTTTAACCACGGATTGCAACAATATTAGTATTGTGTAATTCGTGGTTATTCATTTATAAAAACAACTGCTTTTTTAAATCATAAAAATCTAAAGCACCAATTCTGAAAACAAACGTTGAATTGTATTTTCCAAATCCTGGCAAAGTCCCGGATGCGGTCTTGAAGTCTGGATAGCAGAACTACGAATGGCTGTTAACCATCGAAAACGAGACGGAATATCCATTTCTGCAATTGGGCCGCCATCTTTGGCTCCATTGGCAATTTTCTCTAATGATGTCAGATTACATTCCAGTTGTTCGATGTCAAAATCATTCGAAAGTGCTTCAATCTTAGCTGTATCAATATGAAAAAGTACCTTTATAAATTTAGCTCTTTTACAAAACAAAATAATTCCAATATTTAGAAATTCTTCGCGCTCCACCCTTGGTACCACACGAATTACGGCATACTCATATAAGTGACTATCTTGCATTTTGAGCTTGGTTTACAAAGATTTCGGAATGATTTAATCGGGTTTGCAAAAACTGTAAGTATACCTTTCGCAAAGCTTCCGGAGTTTCGTCTGTGTCTTCCCATTTCAGCCATTCCAGCGGAATTGTATCGGTAATTTCCTCTAAGATTTCAGGAGTCAGAAGGGCTTTAAATTCGGCGTCTACTTCTTTTAAAAGTGAAGCCTGTGGTAATAAAACGTGATCTTTTATTAATGCAAACGGGCTTTTTGCATGTTGTTCCCAATTATTCCAGGAATGATGAAAATACAAACAGGCGCCATGATCGATAAGCCATAATTCTTTATGCCAAATCAGCATATTGGTATTTTTAAAAGTACGGTCAACGTTGGTAATATAAGCATCCAGCCAGACAATCTGCGAAGCTAATTTAGCATCTACTGTTGTAACAACAGGATCAAAAGTAATAGCACCGGATAAAAAATGAAGTGCCAGGTTTAATCCCTGGCTTCCCTGCAGCAAATCCTGAATTTCTTCGTCGGCTTCAGTTCTCCCAAAAGCTTCATCCAGATTTGCAAAAACCAATTCCGGAAGCTGCAACCTGAGCGCTTTGGCAATTTGTCCGCCTACCAACTCTGCAATCAGTGCTTTTACACCATGTCCGGCGCCTTTAAATTTTAAGACGTATTTGAAATCATCGTCGGCTTCTGCCAAAGCGGGTAAAGAACCACCTTCGCGTAAAGGCGTAATATAACGTGTTACATTTACCGTTCTTAGATCGAAATTGTTTTTCATAAGCAGTATTTACTGAAATACAAACTTACGAATTTAGATTTCTGCTTTTATACTTTAAAATTTCAAGTTTTAAAATTCCATTCAAATTTTAAAATTTTTTCTGTCTTATTATTTGAAATAACAACTGTATTTAAACGTTAAAAATCTAAGGATAAAAATGCCTTTCCAAGATTTTTAATGATATCAGAGGCGATAAAAGATTGATAACCTGTTTTTGGAAGTGCAATATCAGCTGTTAATCCGTGGAGAAAAACACCTAGTCTCGCCGCTTGTTCCGGCAAATAACCCTGAGCTAAAAAACTCGTTATGATTCCAGTTAGTACATCTCCGCTTCCTGCTGTCGCCAATGCTGCATTTCCGGTTGTATTTTGATAGATTTTAGTTTGATTTATGATAAAAGTCGGTGCCCCTTTCATTACAATAATAACTTTATAATGCTCTGAAAAAGCAATTGTATTTTCAAATTTTTCAGTTTCCGAATCCCATTTGCCTATCAGCCTTTCCAATTCTTTTGGATGTGGCGTTAAAATTGCATTTTCCGGCAATAATTCAAGCCATGATTTATTAACTGATAAGATATTTAAAGCATCGGCATCTAACACTAAAGGGCTTTTATTGGTATTTAAAAACTCAAAAAAGGCATTTTGCGTCTCTTTTTCCTGTCCTAGGCCAGGGCCAATTCCAATTGCTTGCGGTTCTGTCTGAAATTTTATTTTAGTAATACATTTTTCATTTTCATCGGTAACAACCATAACTTCAGGATTGCTTACCTGAAGTATTGTATAACCACATTTTGGTATAAAGGCAGTTACCAGGCCACATCCGGATTTTAAACATGCCCTTGAAGATAAAACTGTCGCCCCTATTTTGCCATAACTGCCTCCAATAATCATTGCATGACCCTGAATTCCTTTGTGTGTTGATGGATTTATAAGTTTATAAAAAGTTAAAATTTCCTGTTTGGTTATTTGAAGTGGTACTTTCATTTGATTTGCTTTGTGTTTTTAAAATTACAAAAAATATTCAATGACAAGAATTTTCTTATATTAAAAAATATTTATTTATCATTATAAAACTCTCGCTCTTTTTTCCATTCAAAAACCAAAAGAAATAGCGAATTAGCGAGAAATCAGACTTAATCTTTACGGATTTTATAATTTGAACTAGTATATTTCGATATTTTTTAAATAAATTTGCGTCTCAATTTTATAACACAACACAATGAAAAATACTGCGCTTACGCAAATACATGAAGGTTTGGGAGCAAAAATGCTGCCTTTTGCCGGCTATAATATGCCAATTACTTACGAAGGTATTAATGCAGAACATGAAACAGTCCGTAACAGTGTCGGCGTTTTTGACGTTTCACATATGGGTGAATTTTTACTTACAGGACCAAATGCTTTGGCTTTAATCCAAAAGGTAACTTCAAATGATGCTTCGACTTTAACTATCGGAAGAGCGCAATATTCCTGTCTGCCTAACAATGAAGGTGGAATTGTAGATGATTTGATTGTATATAAAATGAAAGAAGAACAGTATTTACTTGTTGTAAATGCTTCGAATATTGAGAAAGACTGGAATTGGATTTCTTCACACAATGATTTGGGTGTTGAAATGAAAAATCTTTCTGATGATTATTCTTTATTGGCAATCCAAGGGCCAAAAGCGGTTGAAGCTATGCAGTCTTTATCTTCTATAGACTTATCTGCAATTGCTTATTACCATTTTGAAGTGGCTGATTTTGCAGGAATTGATCATGTAATTATCTCTGCTACTGGTTATACCGGTTCCGGCGGATTTGAAATTTATTGCAAAAACAGCGAAGCAGAACAAATTTGGAACAAAGTTTTTGAGGCTGGCGCAGCTTTCGGAATTAAGCCAATTGGTCTTGCTGCCCGTGATACTTTACGTCTTGAAATGGGATTCTGTTTATACGGAAATGACATTAATGATACTACTTCTCCACTTGAAGCCGGTTTAGGATGGATTACCAAATTCAATAAAGAATTTACAAATTCTGAAAGCCTGAAAAAACAAAAAGAAGAAGGCGTTACTAAAAAATTAGTAGCTTTTGAAATGCAGGAACGTGCTGTACCAAGACATGACTACGAAATTGTTGATGCATCCGGTGCCGCAATTGGTATTGTGACTTCAGGGACCATGTCTCCTTCTATGAATAAAGGAATTGGTTTAGGATATGTTACCGTAAATAATAGTGCGGTTGACAATGATATCTTTATCAGAATCAGAAAAAATGATGTTCCTGCGAAAGTGGTGAAATTACCATTTTATAAAAAATAATTTTCTAAAGCCTCAGATTTCCTATAGTTATTTGCGGTTTACTTCATAAATGCATTATGCTTTTCAGTGTAATGCATTTTTTTTGGTCCTAAATTCAACACAGTAAAGCACTTTAAAAAATGCTTTACTTAAAACTTCTTAATTCGTAAATATTTTTCTTTAAATCTTAACTTTATTTGTTTCTTCCGGTTAATCAATAAAAAAATCTGGCCGCCGACATTTTAAAGAAATTACTGTCTTTTATCAAAAAATAACCGTAATTTTAGTCTAAACGATCATTTTCTCCTTTATGAAAAAAATAATATTAGTATTTATATTTACAACTAGTGCCCTATTTAGTCAGAATAGCGACAAAACCTGCGAAATACTAAATAAGATAAATGCCCTAATCCAGACTGAACATGTTCGTCCAAAACCGGTAAATGACAGTTTATCTGTGTTTGTTTTTGACAATCTTATCAATGAATTAGATCCCTCCAGAAACATCTTTCTCCTGAGTGAATATAAGGAACTATCTCAAAAATACCGTTTGAATTTAGACAACCTGATCCTGCAGAATGATTGTAGTTTTCTGACTGATATCAGCTCAAAATATAAAGCCGGACTTCTCAGAACCAAAACTGTTTTAGAAAAGATCCAGTCTGAAAATATTGATTATAATAAAAAAGATACAATTCGATTTTACAAAAAAGCATTTGCTTTCTATCTCCAAAAAGAAAACCTGGAAAAAGTATGGCTTAAAAAACTACGTTATCAGATTTTGGATGATATCGCAGAAACGAGTGATAATTTAGATTCTCTAAAAACCAATTTCAAATCGATTGAGTCGGCTTCAAAAAAGATGATTTTGTCTAATGAAATCTGCCGGATAAACACACTTCTGGAAGAAAAAAGCACACAGGAAGAAAAACTATATAATTTCTTTTGTACCTATTTTGATCCCCACACTGCCTATTTTAGCGATGATTCTAAATCAAGTTTTGTCGCTTCCCTGTCAAAAGAACATTTATCATTGGGAATGACTGTCAATCTGAACGAGAAAAACGAAATAATAATTGACGAAATAGATCCAAATGGTCCGGCTTTTAAAACGGGACAAATCAAAAAAGGAGATCAGATTGTTTCGGTTTCCAATCAAAAAGAAACGTTACAGGTTTCCTGTTCCTCATTGGAATCTGTTTCGACTATGATTTTATCAGAATCGAATAAAAAAATTGTACTTACCTTAAAACGAAATTCCGGTAAAAGTTTTGAAGTTTCTATCGAGAAACAGGTCATGAAAGATGAAGACAACTCTGTTTTTAGTTTTATAATTGGCAAGGACAGTAAAATTGGTTACATCAAAATTCCAAGTTTTTATGCTGATTTAGATGGGAACAGCCGGAAAGGCTGTGCTGATGATGTAGCCCGTGAAGTTATAAAGCTCGAAAAAGACAACATAAAAGGTTTGGTAATCGATTTGATTGACAATGGCGGAGGCTCTATGGAAGAAGCCATAAAATTAGCCGGAATGTTTATTGATTATGGGCCACTTTCTATTGTTGTTGACAACAAGCAAGCTGCGTCTGTAATCAATGATCCTTATAAAGGTCTTATTTATAAAGGACCGATAGTGATTTTGGTCAACAGCAATACCGCTTCGGCCAGTGAATTTTTCTCTTCCATTTTACAGGATTACAACCGTGCCCTATTATTAGGAAGTACTACACTTGGCAAAGCGACAATGCAGACGATTGTTTCGCTTGATGAAAATAAAAATACTGACTTTTTGAAAATTACCATTAATAAATTCTACAGGGTTACCGGTAAAAGCCACCAATATATTGGTGTTACTCCGGATGTTGTACTTCCTGAGTTCTATGAAGATGTTTATCAGAAAGAAAGTGATTTCCCGACAGCTATTAAAAACGACAGCATTGTTCCTTTTTTAAAGTATAAAACCTATGTAAAACGAAACATCATAGATAAAATAGCAAAAAACAGCTCCGTAAGATTAGCGGATAATTATTATTTTAATGACATCAAAAAAATCAATCAGAAAATTGATAAGCTGATCAATGTACCCAAATCAGAAATCTTAATGAATTTAGATGCCATTTTTGAGCAGAAAAAGATAATCAATTCCCTTTGGACGGAGATTCACACTTTTAACGATGATAATAATCCATTGGACGTTTATAATTCAACAGTAAATCAATTTTTACTAGGCGTTTATCCTACTGAAAAAACCATCAATCAATACCAGATAGATAATCTTAAAACAAATCCATATTTAAATGAAGCTGTAAATATTATTACGGAGTTTAATGGCTCTAAGTAATAAATGATACAGTTTTGTTCTATTTGTTTCAAGTTTGATATTAATAATCTTGCAGTTTTTGTGTAAATTTTATTGGACTCTGCTGTTAAACTTTCAACATATAAAAGCACATTGATTTTGATTACAATCAATTATAAAAACATAATTTAAAAAAGAATAGTTTTGACTTTGCAAAAATAAGGAATAACTGTATTTTTGCATCACAAAATAAAAAATCAGTAATGGGAAGAGCGTTCGAATTTAGAAAAGGAAGAAAAATGAAACGTTGGTCTGCAATGGCCAAAACATTTACCCGAATTGGTAAAGACATCGTTATGGCCGTTAAAGAAGGTGGCCCTAACCCAGATGCCAATTCCAGATTAAGAGCTGTAATACAAAACGCCAAAGCGGCCAACATGCCTAAAGATAATGTTGAGCGCGCTATAAAAAATGCGAGTAATAAAGATACTGCCAATTATAAGGAAATTTTGTTTGAAGGCTATGCTCCTCACGGAATTGCAATTTTGATTGAAACAGCATCTGACAACAATAACAGGACAGTTGCTAATATCCGCAGCTATTTTAATAAATGTAACGGAACAATGGGAACTCAGGGTTCTGTTGAGTTTATGTTTGACCATACTTGTAATTTCAGGATTGCAAAAGGAGAACTTGATGCGGAAGAATTAGAATTGGAATTAATTGATTTTGGTGCAGAAGAAGTATTTGAAGACGAAGACGGAATCTTAATCTATGCCCCTTTTGGAAGCTTTGGAGCTTTACAAAAAGAATTAGAAAACAGAGGTCTTGAAATTTTATCTTCAGGTTTCGAACGTATTCCTCAAATCACCAAAGAACTTACGGAAGCTCAAATTGCCGACGTAGAAAAATTAATTGAAAAAATTGAAGAAGATGATGACGTTATGAATGTTTATCATACAATGAAAGAGGAATAATAAATTCTTTTTATATAAGTAAAGCCCTGAAAATTCTTCAGGGCTTTTTTTGCTTTACATTCTTTAATTTAATTATAAAAAACCATATTAACTATTATATTTGCAGCAACCAATATTTTTAACCTAAAACTGATTCAATGAAAACAACAAAATACACAAAATTTGCCGTAATTATTCTGGTAATATTATTTGTAGTTCTGAGCGTAATAAGCTAAAACCCATATCAAAAAAAATTAGAAAGCCTTCCGTAGTAATAACTACAGAAGGCTTTTTACTATTCCGAATTAAACTATGCTTTTTCTATAAACTGAAAAAGCTATTCCTCATTTGAAATTATTTTTTTGGTGTATTTGTTATTTTTAACAAATACGTGCCTTCCGGCAAATCCCCAATATTGCTGGCATTGCTTCCCACTATTAGTTTTCCTTGTGAAAAAACCTCAACTTTTTTAGAGCCATCACTATTTTTATCACTTGCAGGTAAAGTTGTTTTTGCCGGAATTGCAGTTTTTGGATTTACCACAGTTGCTACAGTTACTTTTTTTACTGCATTTGTGGCAGGAACCGTTTCTCTAACAGCTGAAGCAATTGATTTTGAACTGTTATAAGAATCCATGACCTGCTCCTCTGTCATTGCAACGCTATATAATTTGAGGTCGTCAACATCTGCATTGATACCAACTGTCGTATTTATTTTTCCAAGATTCAAAATATAACCTTTTGTTAAGCGTGAAATTCCATCTGCTGCTTTTAATAATTCGCCATTACGGTAGATTTTTGAAGTATTACCATCATAAGTTATACTGTATAGATACCAAACCTCTTTTACTAGCGGAACTGACACAACAACATCATTTCCAGTTCCCCAGCCAATAAGACTCAGCTCAGAATTATTAGCAGAAGACGCCTGTTGCTGCAACCCAAAATATTGAGCATTTGCTACACCACCGTAGCCCAGAATATAATTGGGTGCAGTGACTGTATTAAATTTCACCCAAATAGATATCGATCTGGGCTTATTACCTTGCGGAAGATCACCAACTACGGCTTGAAAAGCTTTATTGGTAAGTCGAAGAGCACTTTTAGCAACTCCGATCCTGTCATTTACAAAAGCAGGAGTTCCTAAAAAGGAAATTGTATTATCTGTATTATTTAAATTTCCATTGAAATTAAATTCCTGAACAGGATTTTGTGCATTCGCGTTTAAAAAATTTATGAATAGTAAAGTGAGTAATAGTTTTTTCATATATAAATTTTAGGGGCGTATTTTGATTTTATTATAATGCATTTGATTCTTTAAAATATTAATTATATATTTTTAAATTTTGTTAAAACTATAAATTTAATTCAATATTACCAAACACTTCTTACATATAAATACAGTATTCTCACAGGAATAAAAAACAGTAAAACTTCAAAAATATCAATATCAGATATTTATAAAAAATACAGCAAAAACTCCATCCCGATGTTGACCCAAGCCTGATTCTTAAGAAAACAACCCTGTTCACAATTAAGTAAAACAATCAAAAAGCCTACTGATGTTGCAAGTCAGGAGGCTTTTTACTATCCAAAAATTAAACTTACTAAAATTAACTAATCATATTACACAAAGACTTATACTTAATTTGAAGTTATTTTTTTTGAGGGAATATTTGTTATTTTCAACAAATAAGTTCCTTCCGGTAAATCAGTAATAGTCATTCCGTTTCCTTTACTTCCTATTACTTTCTCTCCTTTAGAAAATACCTCAACATTTTTTAAAACATTACTATCAACGGCTGAAATTATGCCAGCAGAGTTAGTTTTAATAGCCGTAATAGATTTCGAAGCTTTTTCAACAGGTTTTTCAACTACTGTCTTTTTTAACACAGCATTTGATAGAGGTTTAGAATTAGTGTATAATTCCAAAACCTGTGAATTTGTCAAAGCAATATTGTAGATTTTTAAATCATCAATATCAGCATTAACACCAACTGTAGTATTTATTTCTCCCAACCTGAAAATGTTTCCTTTGGTAAAACGTGAAACACCACTCATAGCTTTCAATAATTCGCCATTACGATAGATTTTAGAGGTAGTTCCGTCAAAAGTAATACTGTATTGATACCAGACATCTTTTAATAAAGTCGTTGAAACAATAACATCATTAGCTGCTCCCCAGCCTGTGAGTCTTAAATCTGATTTTGAAGAATCTGTACCTTGTTGCAATAAACCACAATATTGTGCATTGTATGCTGTTCCGTAACCCCAAATATAATTGGCTGATGCAATGTCATTGAATTTCACCCAAACAGAAACTGTTCTGGATTTATTATTTTGAGGAAGATTATCGATAACAGCTTCCATACCTTTATTAGCAAGACGCTGTGCGCCTTTTACAATTCCGTTTCTGTCATTGACAAAATTGCCTGTACCAACGAATGAAGTTGTATTATCAGTATTATTTAAATTTCCATCGAAATTGAATTCCTGAATTGGCGTTTGTGCATTCACATTAATATAACTTACAAACAGTAATGTGAGCAGTATTTTTTTCATAGGAGTAGATTTAGTCTATTAAAAACATTCCGTTTTTTAACATTACTAAACTATATTATAATGCATTTCGATGAAAATTTTTCCGTCAACTAACCTAAAAAACCGTCCAAATAACCAAAATTGACAGTTTAAAACGTTTAATTGATTTTATTCATACTTAAGTGTTTTAATTAAAACAATAAATTTAATTCAATTAAATTTATAAATTCTTACGTATAAATACGGTATTCGTATCTAAAATAAAATATTACTATTTAAAAAGAGCAGATTGAAAATATTTTTTGTTAAAAAAAAACTCCATTCGCCGGGACGAATGGAGCTATATATTTAAAAGTATTTTACTACTTCACAAATTCAATTTTTTGAACTTCTTCTTCATTGACACTATCGAAGAATCCTTGTTCATTCATCCAGTCATCGCTAAATACTTTACTCATGTATCTGGAACCGTGATCAGGGAAAATAGCAATAATATTACTCTCCTTTGTAAATTCACCTTCTTCAGCGTATTGCTTAATAGCCTGCATCACCGCTCCTGAAGTATACCCTACGAATAAACCTTCTTTACGGGTGATCTCTCTTGCGGAGTGAGCACTTTCTTCGTCGGTTACTTTCATGAATTTATCAATGATATCAAAATCTGTGGCAGATGGAATCAGGTTTTTTCCTAAACCTTCAATACGATACGGATAAATCTCTTTGCTGTCGAATTCTTTTGTTTCGTGGTATTTCTTCAATACAGATCCAAAAGCATCTACACCGAGGATTCTAATATTTGGATTTTGCTCTTTTAAGAATTTTGCTGTTCCGGAGATAGTTCCTCCTGTTCCGCTGCAGGCAACAAGATGTGTAATTTGCCCTTTTGTCTGTTCCCAAATTTCAGGACCTGTAGTGTTGTAGTGCGCATCAATATTTAATTGATTAAAATATTGATTAATGTATACGGATCCTTTAGTTTCCTCATGTAATCGTTTAGCGACATTATAGTAAGATCTTTCATCATCTGCTGAAACGTGCGCCGGACAAACATATACTTTAGCTCCTAAACTTCTTAGCATGTCAATCTTATCTTTCGATGATTTTGAGCTTACTGCCAAAATACAGTTGTAACCTTTTATAATGCTTACCATTGCTAAGCTAAATCCTGTATTTCCAGATGTAGTCTCAATTATGGTGTCTCCTGGAGAAAGAATTCCTTTTTTCTCGGCTTCTTCAATAATATATAACGCTATTCTATCTTTTGAGGAATGTCCCGGATTAAAAGCTTCTACCTTTGCGTAGAAATTTCCTTCTAACTCTTCGGTGACTTTATTTAGCTTAATAAGTGGGGTGTTACCTATTAACTCTAAAACATTATTATAAGCGTTTATTTCTTCTTTCATAAAAAAATAGTTAATCAAAGGTATTTTTTAATAACCCCGATAGGTTGCAAATTTAACAAAAAATTTCTAATTAGCTTTTAATTTTTTCTAAATCTAATAAAAAACTAAATTCTTTTGCTAAGTCTTTCAGTGCTTCAAATCTTCCTGAAGCACCACCATGTCCAGCGTCCATATTGGTATCTAAGAACAATAAATTATCATTTGTTTTCATGTCTCTCAATTTTGATACCCATTTGGCCGGCTCCCAATATTGCACTTGCGAATCATGCAATCCTGTGGAAACATACATATTTGGATAATTTTGCGCCTTAACATTGTCATAAGGCGAATACGATAACATATAATCGTAATATTTTTTATTGTTTGGGTTTCCCCATTCGTCATATTCTCCTGTTGTTAACGGAATACTGTCATCAAGCATTGTCGTGATTACATCAACAAAAGGCACCTGAGCAATAACTCCGTTGTATAATTCCGGGGCTTCATTTATGATAACTCCCATCAATAATCCTCCTGCTGATCCTCCTTCTGCATACAAATGTTTAGGAGAAGTAAATTTTTCGTTAATTACAAATTTAGAGCAATCGATGAAATCTGTAAAGGTATTTTTCTTTTTTAACAGTTTTCCATCTTCGTACCATTGTCTTCCTAAGTCCTCACCTCCCCTGATATGGGCAATTGCGAAAACAAATCCACGATCTAATAAAGAAAGCCTGGTTGACGAAAAATAAGTGTCCATTGTGATTCCGTAAGAACCATAAGCATAAAGCAACAACGGATTTTTTCCGTTTTTCTCAATTCCTTTTCTGTAAATCATAGAAATGGGAACTTTTACCCCATCTCTGGCAGTCGCCCAAATACGCTCTTCAACGTAATTTTCCTTATCAAATTTTCCTCCCAAAACCTCTTGTTCTTTTAAGATTTCTTTGGCTTTAGTCTTCATATTAAAATCAATAACAGAAGATGGTGTTGCCAGCGATTGATAGCTGTAACGCAAAATATCTGTATCAAAATCAATATTGGTTGTGGTATAAGCATTGTACGTTTCGCTTCCAAAAGGCAAATAATAATCAGCTTCATCGTTCCAAGGCATGATCCGAATATGATTTAATCCGTTGGAGCGCTCTTCAACCACCAGATAGTTCCTGAAAATCTCAATATCTTCCAACAAAACATCCTCACGATGCGGAATAACATCTTTCCAGTGTTTCTTCTCAGTCTTGTTTTCAGGCGTTTTCATCAACTTAAAGTTGGTTGCCTTATCTTTATTGGTTAAAA
>JBDTNT010000089.1:0-7227 GCA_039933615.1 Flavobacterium sp.
AATCTAGAATCTAAAATTATAAATAAGTAAAAAAATGAAATATTACCTGTCAATTCTATTCTTCATTTCCATGAGTTGTTTTGCACAAAAAGCAACACTTTATTGTATTGGTGACTCAACAATGGCAAATAAAAAAGATCCCGATAAAAATCCTGAACATGGATGGGCGCAGGTTTTACAGTCTTTTTTCAATAATAATATAGTTGTAGAAAATAAAGCAGTAAATGGCCGCAGCACAAAAAGTTTTATCAACGAAAAACGCTGGGATTCCATTTACAAAAAACTAAAAAAAGGAGATTATGTTTTTATAGAATTTGGTCATAACGACGAAAAAATAGCAGATTCGATCCGATATACCAATCCCCATACCAGTTACAGACATAATTTAATCCGATTTGTAAAAGAAAGCAGGGAAAAAGGAGCTACTCCAATATTGCTGACTTCCATTGCCAGAAGAAACTTCAACGAACAAGGCGTACTAGTGCCAACTCATGGCGATTACCCTTTGGAAACAAGATTAGTGGCACAGGAATATAAAGTACCTTTCATTGATTTGGAATATTACACCGAGCTATTAGAACAATCTTACGGACCTGAAAAATCTAAGTTACTTCATTTGCATTTTAAAGCTGGGGAAGTTCCCTATTATAAAGAAGATAAGAATGATGACACCCATCTTTCTTTAAAAGGAGCAACAGAAATTGCTAAAATTGTGATTAGTCAAATCAGGCTTTTAGAAAATGCTCCTCTGGATAAACTCAAAAAAGCTATTAAGTAATTTTTTTTATTTAAGCTACAATTTTAGGTGTATAGCGGACTATTTTACGATATGGTCCTTTTACAAAATCTTCAGATGGTTTTCTTTTAAAAACATCATAATACTTGGAGTAGAAATGATTCATTCTGGTATAGCTTAATTCATAAACAATTTCGATCAGTGTGTTGTAATCGCCACTTCTAAGCAGTTTGTTTGCTAAAATCATTTTTTGTCTTAAAAAAAGATTTTTAGGGCTGTCATTAAAATGTTTTTTAAACAATATCTTATATTTTGTAGTGGACATACCCGCCATTTCCGATAAAAATTCTATCGAAGGGAATGGATTGCAAAGATCTTTCAAAAAATAATCCTGTGTTTTGATAACCGCTTCAAGGTCTGGTTCTGTAATGTCGTTTTTTTTGACAGCTAGATT
Organism: Flavobacterium sp.; assembly: GCA_039933615.1. Classification (GTDB taxonomy): domain Bacteria; phylum Bacteroidota; class Bacteroidia; order Flavobacteriales; family Flavobacteriaceae; genus Flavobacterium. The sequence goes on from JBDTNT010000089.1 coordinate 1,191, forward strand.
TTCATAACGATTCAAAAAATTGCCCAGAAGTTTTAATGAAATCCCTTTTAAATAGGAATTAAACGAAACATCAAAAACTGATTTTTCCTTAACAGATTGCATTAATAGAATGCTGTTGCTGTCAATGTTATTATAATAATAAAGAGACTTTTCGTTAATTTTACTTATTTGTTTATTATGCTCTTCTGCAGCATTTGTTTCCAGGAGTTCATTCAGTAATTTTTTATCTACAAGCAGGCGTAATGCAACTGTTCGTTCATTTACTGAAGGCGTAAAGGAACTTTCTGTTTGATTGTCTATAATGACAAGACCCGGATTTTCAGGAGAACCTATTTTATAATGTACGTCATCAATTTTTATGAAATTTACGCAATCACTTAAATCAAAATGTAAAATGTAGGATTCATCATCAGATTTCAATCGGTTTATTTCAACCGGTTCCTTTAAAATAAAATCCACAAACATTACAGAAATTCCAGGAGCTATCTGTGTGAAATAGGTATGGCCTGAACCAAGGTTCTCCGGTATAACAATTATTTTATTATCAATTAATTTTCCTTCTATTTCGCTAACTAATTGTTGTTGCCATTCTGGTGTTAAACTATAAAAATGATTGATTTTTTTCATTATTTCTTATGTTTAAAATTATAATTGATTAATAAAATTCTTCGGTGTCAGTCCAAAATGCTCTTTAAATTTTGAAGTAAAATGAGAATTATTACTGTAATGGAGCCTGTTTGAGATTTGGGATATTGATAATTGTTTTTCTTCAAGCAGTTCTTTTGCCAGTGCCATTTTATTGTCTAAGAAGAAAGCGTTGGGTGTTAAACCAGTTATTTTTTTAAATAAAATCTTAAACTTCGATTCAGACATATTGATTATTTTGGACATTAAAGTGATACTGGGAAAATGGCCTTCAATATTTTCAATCAGGAACATTTGCATTGTAATTATGTTTTTAATATCTGTTTCCTTAACTTTTTGAATGATGGTTTTGTCAAAAGCTATTTTCTTTAAATAATTCGACATTAACATATGTACTGTTGCCTTGAGGTTTAAATCGAAAACCGGACCGCCTACTTTTAATTTTCGCAGGTCGTTTAATATATGGAAGCTCTCGTTACTAATCCTGTCAAATCGGATAACCGTATTTTTTTCAGCGTTGGTTATTTTCTCTAAATGGGAACAAAGAAGACTATCATCTTTAATAAATGCTGCAAGTTTATTTTTTTGTATAAATATGCAAAGTGCATAAGTATGACTTCCTGATTTTACATTGTAATTGGTCTTTAGATTACCGTCAATGACAGCCAGATTGTATTTCCATCGTCCTAAATCGCAAATTATATTGTTTGTAATTATGCGGGCTTCACCGTCTGTAAGGTCATAATAGAATCCTACAAAATCATTGTTTGGTTTTTTTTGAACGAAATTCAGATTTTTATGATATTCCACATTGATGTAATAGGCTACAATCCCTTCTTCACATTCAAGAAAATATCTGGTCCCGGATTGGATACTTTCAGGTACAATTATAAAATTGCCTTTTACTTTTCCTTTCAGTTGTTGAGTAAGTGGTTCAACCCAGCTTAAATCAGCACAATAAGAGTGTTCAATTGCTTTCATGAGGTATTATAAAATTTTATTTTTTGGCTTTAATAGCACCAGAAATATTTTATACTTCGAGCTATATGTTACGTTTTTATTTTTTGTAAGAATTTAGAATGTAATCTGTTTTTCGTGGAAAATTTACTTAAAAAAAGCGCATCTGTTTTATCCGTTTTATAACTGTAGTCATCCATTTGATAACTGTATTTTTTTACCATTTTTTGAGGCTGATAAAATTTCAGCAGAAATGATATTTTGTTTTAAAATTGATAAAAAACCTTATTGTGATATTTTTATGTCTGAAGTAGGCCATCCGTTACCTCATATTCTGTTTAATTTTGCTTTTTCACCAGTAGAGTGAGAAAGTAAACAAATTAAAAATCACTAATTATTAATACTATCAGGATGAATACTTCTAAATTTTCTGCAGAGTTTGAATTGAATATTAATGAAATACAAAAGCTAAATAAGATGTATTTTAAGCGATTGTATAAAGGAAGGGTTACTGTTTTTTTTATAATTATTTTAATGTCTTTTCTCTTTTATGACTTTTTTAATTTAGAAAGCCAGGAAGATTTTATAAAATGGCAGTTAAGAAGTCTGGTACTGATTGTATCATTTTTTATGTTTCATTATACATTCGTAAATGCAACGTGTAAAATCATTTTTAAGCTGATGAGACAATTTGTGGGATACACCGGTTTTATTGGCAGATACAAACTAAATTTTACCAATTCGTATATCTATGTAAACTCCCCTTTGGGTGCTTTTGCACATAAGTGGAGCCAGATTGAAAAGGCAGTTTTGACAAAAGATTTCTTCTTTCTGTATGTTAAGGATACAGATCAGCATATTATTTCTATTTCAAATAAATATAATAACAAAAGAAATATGCCTGACTTAATAGCATTTGTAGCGCGTAATGTGACAGATATTACAAAAATGTAAGAGAGTAATTGGAATTGAAATCAAAAGATTTGAAATGTAAACAGAATTATAAATGTGAAGTTTATTTTGTGAATTTCAGGATCTGCCAATAAAAACAGCCCACTCCATAATCTTAAAAAGTAGTTGTACGTCTTTAGGTTCTTTTCCGTCGATTGCACGCGAAACTTTTTATGGAGTAGAAAATAATCCAAATGTATGCCTTTTGAATTTCATTTTCGAAAATTTAAATTATAGAAGCGACCAGACCGGCTCTTGACAAAAGCCTGTTAAAGCAATACTTTTAACAAGGTGTATGTAAATAAAGTCTTCGTTGAATAGTTTTTCAGGAAGGTTCATAGTTTCAAAATGGAATTGGACCTGTCGTTTTAGATGCGTTGTGTTACTTTAAAAACGGCTTATAAAGTTTAAGAATTACCTTAAAAAGCGGTCTGAAGTGGCTTAAAGCAAAAAAAATAAAGAATAATTTTTCATTAAAGTGACTTTGTAATTCATTGATAATAAGACTTAAAGCAAGGGAGTTAATTTAATATTAACTATTTAGGCTAAAAAGGGTATAATTTTAACATTAAAGTTGCGTTAACTATCTAGCAAACTTTTATTTTTGCGCCTTAATTTAACAAGTATAAGCATGAAAGATCTATTAGTAAAAATCAACGCCGAAATCGACACATTCAAAGCAGAAGCTGAATCATTAACTGAAAAAGGTGTTAAAGCTGCTGGAGCAAGAGCACGTAAATCAACTTTGGAAATTGAAAAACTTTTAAAAGAGTTTAGAAAAGTTTCTATCGAAGAATCAAAAAAATAATATTTGTATTCAGAAACAAAACCTCGTTTATTGAAACGAGGTTTTTTTTATGCATTGCAATGACGCAAAGTTTTTCAAATTAGAAACTACTTACTTAGCACCTTCAGAAAACCTTTGTGCTTCTATTTACCTTCTAATTTAAATAGAATTTCTATCAATAAAATTAAAAGGAACCTTAACCTGTCCTTTTTCCTTGTTAAGGATCATTCGGGCGGCAGTTTCTCCCATCACATTAAAGTCGGTAGACATAACGGTAATTCCTAAAAGTTCTTTTAGTGGTGTGTCGTTATAGGAAATTACGCCGATATCTTCTCCTAAAACCAGTTTTTTGTCTCTGATTTGTTTCATCAGGTTTACGAGATCGGATTCTTCAATAGTAATAAATAAATCCCCTTTTTTGAGAATCATATCGTCATAAACCTCATTCAGAATCTCAAAATTTATTTCGTGCTCTACACAAAATTTCCTGAATCCGTGCAGGATTCTTCTGGGATAAGGGTAGACAGCTTTTTCCGGATATACCAAGATCAGCTTTCTGTATTTTATTATTTTAGACAATCCTTCTTTTAAAGCATTGTAAATATCATTTTCGAAATCCTGATAGATTTTAATAATTTCACCTTCCATTCCCAGCTTAATATTGTCCATTATGACCAGTTTTTCCTTTGGGATTTTCTCAATGGCTTTTACGACGTCATCGGTAAAGCTAAGATGCTTTAGTTCATCAGTTTTAAAGTGAGTTGTGATGACATAATAATCATAAGCACCTTCAAATTTATCCAGTAAATTCAGGAATAAAGTTTCATCACAGTGATAAATATGTAAATCCGTGTGGGCATTTGCTCCGACAGTATTGATAAAGGAGTTGTACGTTTTCATTTTGTACGCACTCAGTTTATTGAATAAAAACAGGATATTGACCTTCGATTCCAGTTTAGTACGGGTAATATAATATCCTTTTCCTCTGATGGAAGAAATGATTTTTCTTTCTTTTAAAATATTATAAGCTTTTTCAACCGTATCCCTCGACATGTAAAATTCTTCGCTGAAACTGTTTATGGAAGGTATCTTTTGATTTATTTTCAGATTTCCATTAGCAATATTCTGCAATATAGAGTCTACAATTTGTTTGTATTTGGGAACCCTGGAATCTTCATCAATTTTAATAAGTTTAATCATTTTGCAGGTCTTGTAAATTACATCTGATTTGGTAAGACATAATTTGAAATTATATTTTTAATCCAAAGCCATCTGATTTGTGATTGATAATTTTCGTAAAAAAAATGAAAATCAAATAAGGCTTACTTTATGTTTTTTATAATTTCTTAATTTTCACCTAAATGAGGATATGATAATTACGAAATCGATTGCTAAAATAGAAATTTTAAATTTATTTTTCTACTAATTTTCCGTTGTTCTTTGTAATTATCTTTGGTTTTAACATAAAAGCAAAATCTTAAAGGATAGTACAGGATAGTTTTCTTTTTTACATTCTCTTATTTTACAAAACAAGATTAACTATCAAAATAACCACAAAACCAAAATATTAAATGGAATCATTACTCGGAATTATTTTTCACTCCATTGGGGGCTTTTCTTCAGGCAGTTTTTATATGCCTTTCAAAAAGGTTAAAAAGTGGGCATGGGAAAGCTACTGGATTGTAGGTGGTTTTTTCTCCTGGCTGATTGTTCCGCCAATTGCCGCATATTTAACGATTCCAAATTTTGTTGAAATTATCGGAGCAGCATCTCCAGCGATAAAGGGTTTCACCTATGCAATGGGACTGATTTGGGGAATTGGGGGTTTGACATACGGATTAGGAGTTCGCTATTTGGGAATGTCATTAGGAAACTCTATCATCCTTGGATTTTGTTCTGCTTTCGGAGCTTTAGTTCCTTCCATTTATTACGATTTATACCCAACAGAAGGAAAGATTTCCTTCAGCGATATGCTTTCTAATACAGGTGGACAGTTGGTTTTGTCAGGTGTTTTGGTTTGCCTGATCGGAATTGCGATTTCCGGTAAGGCAGGGATCCTGAAAGAAAAAGATTTTGCCGTAGGGCACGAAGATAAAGACAAAGATTTCAGTTTGGTAAAAGGACTTATCATAGCGGTTATTTCGGGGATTCTGAGTTCCTTTTTTAATTACGGTATCGAAGCCGGAAAACCAATGGCAGCGCAGGCAGTGATTGATGGCTGTAATCCGTTGTTTCAAAATAACGTCACTTATATCGTATTGCTTTGGGGTGGATTAACGACCAATTTTATCTGGTGTATGTACCTTAATTTCAAGAACAAAACTTTTAGCGATTATACGGATTCAAAAGCACCGATTGCCAAAAACACGTTGTTTTCCGCTCTTGCGGGTACCATGTGGTTTTTACAGTTTTTCTTTTATGGAATGGGCGAAAGCAAATTAGGAAACGGAGCCAGTTCCTGGATTCTGCACATGGCAACAATCATTTTGACAGCCAATTTCTGGGGATTTTATCTGAAAGAATGGGCGGGCGTTTCTAAAAGAACATTCAATACTTTCTTATGGGGAATTGGCCTGATCATGCTTTCAATTGTTTTGGTTGGAATAGGAAACTCATTATAAAATAACAAAGATGTCAAATAGAACAATATACAATATGAATTTTAAGCACGTAAGCTATCTTTGGGATGATGCCAGA
>JBDTNT010000090.1:0-5441 GCA_039933615.1 Flavobacterium sp.
CCATCATCAACAATAATTTACCCAAATCCAGCAACTTCAATTATAAATATTGAAAGTAAAGAAACCATCTTTACTGTTGATAGCAATGTAAGTATTTCAGATATAACGGGATTACAAGTAAATTCAAATAATTTTTCAATTGTGAATCCGAATTTAATAACTATCAATATTTCAAATTTAACTTCAGGAACTTATTTCATTAATATACTAACCTCTGCCAATGGTAGAAGAAGCACCCTTCAACAATTTACATTTATAAAAAATTAAATAAACAAAAAAAAAGGAAATCATTACGATTTCCTTTTTTTTTATTGACTCTATTTTAAGTCCTTCACTTTGCTATCATCAATATTATACTTTTTGATAACTGCATTATAATCTGAGTAATCCTCCTTGTTAACTGATTTCGCACTACCAGAAGGTGATCCTGGAACGATAACAATTCTAAAAGTCTGATTATCTAAAAAAGACGGAGTTAATTCCAAGTCGTAATTACCTTCAGCGTAAATTATAAAATGTTCATTACTAAATTCAAAATCATAACTTAATCTCCCTTGTGATGTGTAGATCGTTTTCGGGATTTGTTCCCATATTGGAGCATTAGTACTAGTTATAACACCAATTTTTCTATAAATTAAAATAACATCATCATTGTACAGTATCGGATCCAACACTCTATTAATATTAAATCCATCTTGAGCATTATAGTCAAAATTTACATTCGTAAGCTGAAAGACTTCACTAATTGTATCATTATCAACATTATCATCATCGTTAGAACAGCTAGAAAATGCCATTAATCCAACAACTGCGAAAAGGGTAAGTATCTTTTTCATAATTTATATATATTTTAAGGTTTATATATAAAGGTATTCCAAAAATCAAACCAAAAAAAGCAAATGCAGTTAATTTGTTATAAATTTTATTACTTTTTACTATTTCTTACTATATCCTTTTGTGTTATTTCTTGACAACTAGCTGATTTTTAAGCAGTATTTTATTGAAGAACAATACATGATACGGAAGTGAATTTTCCCAATATTCCCAGGTATGTGCTCCCGGGCGTTCGGTATAATCATGGTCTACCTTATTATAGACCAATCTTCGGTGTAGTTCTCTGTTGGGTTCTATTAAAAAATCATCCACACCACAATCTATAATTAAGGGTAATTTATTGGCTTTTATTTTATCCAGCATTCCCAAAACGGAATTCTGTTCGTACAATTCAGAATTACTGCTTTTTTCTCCAAAAACGGGCTGCATTAATTTTATTACCTGAGCTGAAGAATCCCTGTTAAGCATCGCTCCCATGTCTACCGCTCCACTCATGCTTCCGGCAGCACAAAACAAATCAGGATGCCTGGCCGACAAATACAACGCTCCGTGACCTCCCATAGAAAGTCCCGTAATAACACGGCCGCTCCTATTACTTATAGTCTTGTATGTTTTATCTACTTTCTGAATTACTTCCTGCGTAATAAAAGTCTCAAACTGACTCTCTTTATTTACCGGACTGTCCAGATAAAAACTAAAAGTCTCTCCTTCCGGCATTACAATAATGATGTTGTACTGATCGGATAAACTTTGTACTAATTTTTTGTTCGGGGTGTTTTTCAGCCAATCGCTAAAATGCCCGTAAGCACCGTGTAATAAATACAGCACCGGAAAGGTCGATTTGCTTTTCGTATAAGAACCCGGAAGTACAACTGCGGCTTTGTAGGTTTTGCCCATAGCTGTACTTGCAATTTGTAAAGTATCTACTTTTGCAGCATAACTCATTGAGGAAATGCACAATAAAAGTGTAAACACTAAAAATCTAAAGTTTTTCATATTGATATTTTTTCTGATTAGGGATTGTAAATATACCTTTTTCAGAATACAGTATACGAAAAATCCAACCAGTTTTCACCAGTCGGATTTTTATTGCTTTATACAACTTCGAAAAATTTTACGCAAGGTCCGAAAAAATAATTACACCCCACGGGTTATACATACCATCAAATCTCAAAGCTTTGCCAACTTGGTAAATGGTAAAAATCGCATGACAAAAAACTTTGCGAACCTTGCGGTTAAAAAAATGTGATACTGAGTTCCGCCTTACTTAATAATTATCTTATGTTCATTACGGTATTGCGAAGCGCTTTTACCGGTATACTGTTTAAAGGACTTACTAAAGTGGCTAAAATTATTAAAACCGCTTTCGTAACAAACTTCATTTATAGTAATCGGTTTCTCCGCCAAAAGTTTTGAGGCGTGAACCAAACGATATTCGTTTACAAACTCCGTAAAGGTTTTATTGGATAATTTCTTGAAATATCTGCAGAAAGAAGGTGTAGTCATACTCACCAAACTCGAAACTTCATCTATTGCGATCGATTCCTGAAAATGATCTTTCACATAATTAAAAACAACATTGATCCGGTCACTATCCTGGGCATTAAGTTCAAGCGAAAATCCATCGGCATTAAGTACCGTGTATTCTTCGGAAGATTCCAGTTCGTCTAAAATACTCAGGAGTGTGAGCAAACGTTCAAACGGAAGCTGACTTTCCATCATCTCAATTTTCTTTCCTATAAGTTTCTTCGTTTCACCGCCAAATGCAATTCCGGCATTGGCCTGGGTGATGATATTCTGAACCTTTTTCATTTCCGGAGCAGTAAAAAAATCATTTCCTAAAAACTCAGGTTTAATATGAATAACAATTTCGTTTTTATTTCCTGTCAGTTCATTGGTAAAACCACAATGCGGCATATTTGAACCTATCAAAAGTAAATCACCGTTGGTGTAATACGAAACATGGCTTCCGATTTGCCTTTTTCCTGCTCCTCCGTTTATGTAGACCAATTCAATTTCCGGGTGATAATGCCATAAATGGGCTTTACTATTGGTTTTTTCAGCGTGTTTAGAGTAGGTAAAAGAGCTTCCGTAGGAGTTAGATATGACTTCAAGAGCCGGGGCGATAGTCTTCATGATCAAATCTTTAAAAAATAATAGCAAATTTAACAAAATTACCTAAAATAATTCAAATTTTAACCTATATCGGTTTCGCAATTAAGAATAAAGCACCAAATTACAAAATAAGCTTATTGCGAATTATAAGCAAAAGAGGTCTTTTTTTTGTGTCTCATTTTTTTTATGGCTTATTTTTTTATAAATCGTATTTTATTTGGCTTTTTTATACATATATATCATTTTTGTAAGAAAAATAGAAATTTTAAATAAATCCAATTTTATGCGAAACATTGAAAAATAATAGCCGAATTAACAAAAACACTTAAAATAATTCAAATTTTAACCTATAACGGTTTCGCAAATGAGAATACAGCATATAAATCGGCAAATAGAGTTGTGATAAAAAACAGATAGCTGAAGTAATTTAGCATCAGAAAATAAGAACAACAATTTAAAAAAATAAAGCCATGAAAAAGATTTTAAAACTTAGTGTAGTATGTGCAGTGCTTTTTACAGGAATGAGTACTTACGCAATTGACGGGAATGATGACTTTAACCTTCATGTATTAAAGACAAACGGTAAACTAATAACATTTGCTCTTAATCAGGTTAAAAAAGCAAACCTTGCTATTTACGATAAAAACGGAACTTTAATTTATTCTGAAAGTGCTTCAGGTAAAGAAGGAATCTTAAGAACTTTCAGCTTAGAAGAATTTCCGGAAGGAACTTACTTCTTAGAAGTTGAAGACGATGCAAAAAAAGTGAGACATGAAATTACAGTAACTGATGAAGGATCTGTTTTATCAACAAAAGCAGTTTCATCTACATATAAAGCAGATTCAACTGCAAAAAATACAAGCGTAGCAACACGCTAAAAGAGTTTATACTAGCATACAGTATAAAAATGAGGTTAGATAGTTAGTAAAGTTTAAAAACATTCAATTGTTTTTTAAAACAGCTCTTTGTGGTTATTGAGCTGTTTTTTTTATGCCTTATTTTTTGATATTACTTTTCAGCATGATCTTTCATGCTGTTTTTGTTTTGTAAGAAAAACAAAATATTAAAAATGATTTAACGATAAGGAAACATTGAAAAATAACAAACTAATTAACAAAAATACGTATTATAATTTAAAATTTAACCTATAACGGTTTCGTAAATGAGAATACAGCATACAAATAAGCAAACACAGTTGTGCGTAATTATGTAAGACATAAGTAATTTAGCATCAGAGAATTAGAACTATTAATTTAAAAAAGAAAGTCATGAAAAAGATTTTAAAATTAAGTTTAGTGTGTGCAGTGCTTTTTACAGGAATGAGCTCTTATGCAATCGACGGGAATGAAGATTTTAATCTTCATGTATTAAAAGCGAATGGAAAGCAAATTACGTTTGCCCTTAACCAGGTTAAAAAAGCAAACTTAGCGATCTATGACAAAGAAGGTACTCTGATTTATTCTGAAAGCGCTTCAGGTAAAGATGGAATTTTGAGAACTTTTAGTTTAGAAGAATTTCCGGAAGGAACTTACTTCTTGGAAGTTGAAGATAATGTGAAAAAAGTGAGACATGAAATTACTATTACTGACGGAACATCTGTTTTATCAACTAAAGCAGTTTCATCAGTTTACAAAGCTGGTTTTTATGCTAAAAACAGCAGCATAGCAGTACGTTAAATTATTATACCTTGATATGGTATAAAATATAAAGTAAATACGTGATTGTTTAAGAACAGCTCTTTGTGGTTATTGAGCTGTTTTTTTATGCCCGGATTTCACTAAAATTCCCTGGCTGTTTTTCAATTGAAAAATTATTCTTAATAATTTTAAAGAGCTGTTTTATACGGTGTTAAAAAAAATAATTTTAAAAACATCCAAAAGCCCAGCAATTGCGTACATAGTTCAGACAAAACACAGAAAGAGTTTTAATTCAGCAACTTATGTCTGTAAAAAAGATATTTTTTTGCATAAAATTCAATTTCTTTTTCTAGTTTTGCGCAACCACGATTAATATTAAAATTTAAAAAAAACATGACAAAATTTACCAAATTTGGCTTAGTTGTAGCCGTATTTTTAACAACTGTTTTAACCTACGCAATTGATGGAAAAGGGGATTATATCTTGTATATAAAAACCGGTAACGGAAAAGTAATCAGCTTTACTTTAAACACCGTTGAGAAATCAAGTTTTTCAATCTTCGATGTAAACAATAATTTATTGTACACAGGAACATCTGCAGCAGATGAATTAGAAATTTCAAAAACATTAAGTTTAGAAGCTTATCCAGCCGGAACTTATACTTTGGAAGTAAATGAAAATGGCAAAATTGCAAAGCATGAAATCACAGTTTCAGCTAAAAAATCAAAAACCAGTAAACTTGACGAATCTGTAAACGAAAGTCCAGCATTCCGTCGTTAATTTTTGGTTTTAACGAGAACGAAAAAGAAGCCGTCTCACAACTTGAGGCGGTTTTTTTTTGGATTTTCGTAAGCT
>JBDTNT010000091.1:0-1958 GCA_039933615.1 Flavobacterium sp.
TACTTTCAACTGACAAAGCCATCAAAACTTCTGTAGTAGTAGCCGTGTCACAAATCTGCTTTTGAGTAAATGTCTTAAAGACTTCTTCTGTAACAAGCATGGCAAAAATATTTTCGCCAATTTCCAGACAGGCGGCTTTGTCATCTGTAAAGTTTAAATTGAATGTAAAACCCAATTCCGTAAAAAAAGCCATCGAACGTTTTAAATCTTTAACAGGCAGATTTAAGAAAATTTTTGTTTTCATATCTATAAAATTACAAATTATTTAAAACAAATGTAAAATATTACAAAAAGCACACTACTACATTAGAAGTCAACTTTAGGGTCATTTAAGACAAATTGTATATTTTTGTAACGAAGTTAATTTTCCAAAAAGAAAAATTATGAGCAAAAAAACAGGTTTAATTGTACCGCACGACTACAAATTATTAAGCATTGCAGCAATTTTGGAAGTTTTTGAAACGGCTAATAAATTGTTTAAGGGAACTGAAAAACCTTTTGATATTATGGTTTTTCAATCGTCAGAACAGATCGATCAGGAAGAATTGTTTGGATATAAAGTCAATTCAATAGAAACTTCCAATGAAAATCTGGATTTGATTTTGATTCCTGCTTTCACCACAGATAATATGAGTGAAATGATTGCAAAAAACAAAAATTTTATTCCGTGGCTACAAAAACATCATCACGCAGGAGCTGAATTAGCGAGCTTTTGTACTGGTGCCTTTTTATTTGCCGCTTCCGGTTTATTAAATGAAAAACTGGCCACAACACACGTTGATGCCTGCAGTGCCTTTACGAAAGCATTTCCGTTGGTGAAATTAAAATCAGAAGAAACGTTAACCGCAGATGGAAGTCTGTACACCAGTGGCGGCTCAACTTCCACCTTTCATTTACTCATTCTTCTGGTTCAGAAATATTGTGGAAATGAAATTGCCGTTCAGATTGCCAAGATTTTCTCTATTGATTTAAACCGTTACAAACAAAGTTATTTCAGCACTTTCAGGCCAAATCATTTACACAATGACACTTTGGTTGCCATGCTGCAGCAAAAAATAGAGAATCAATACAGTACAATCGAAAAACTGGAAGAAATCACCAAAGATATTCCAACGAGTTCCCGAAATATGACCAGACGTTTTAAACAGGTTATCGGAATTCCGCCAATCGAATATCTGCAAAATATAAGAGTCGAAAGTTCTAAAAAATACCTGGAACAAACCCAGCTTTCAATTTCTGAAATCATTGAAAAAACAGGTTATAATGATCCGAAAGCATTTCGAAAAGTATTTTATAAAATGGTTGGAATGAAACCAATTGAATATCGTGAGAAGTTTAGGGTGCAATAATTAGTATTGATTTTTAAGGAGCAGCAACTCCGGTTTTCAAAATAACCTTTTGTCCTGCTCTTCACTATATCTATTACTGCGAACCCAGCAACAATAGATATAGTGAAGAGCAGGGCTAAATTTGAGGCATTATTTTTCACAAGTTCAAAAGCATAAAAAATCTTTTAAAATAAAAATCAAACAGTATTTAGTTATTGTTTTCATTCATACTTTCATTGTTAAAAAAAGCGTTGAACATCGTAAAATATCCTAAAGAGGAATCTTGAAAACTAACATCGTCGATAATAGTATTTAGCATCTTTTTGGGAAATTCTTTATATATAAATTCCTCTTCGGCAATTATTTTTATATCTAAAATTAAATCTTCAATATTTCTGGGTTCTGGGTTTTCTTCTTCCAGTTCCTTAATTCTTGATTCTGAGAAAAGCATTTGTCCTTTATGTTTTCTGGATCTAATTACATAATAAGGTAACAACACACTCATATATAAAGTAATTGAATACGTTTCTCCTTCTTTAAATAAAAGTAAAGTAAAAGTAAAACATCTATCCTGCCAATCAAGTCTAGAAAAATCTTGAAAATCTTTGAACCCTTGTCTTTTTTCAAATT
>JBDTNT010000092.1:0-5202 GCA_039933615.1 Flavobacterium sp.
GTATTTCCTGCATACAAACTTGCCGTTGTTGGCGAAACACTTACTGAAGCAACCGGAATTGCTGCAACTGTTATGGCTGAAGTTGCTGTTTTGTTTCCATCAACTGTTTTAACGGTAATCGTTGTTGTTCCTGCTGAAATCGCTGAAACCAATCCAGAAGCGTTTACTGTGGCAACCGCAGTATTGCTTGATGTCCAGGTTACGTTTTGGTTTGTTGCATTTGCAGGAGTTAAAGTTGCACTTAATTGTTGCGTAGATCCTAAACCAACAGTTGCTGTTGTTGGACTAACCGAAACTCCTGTTACAGCTACAGTCGCCACATTTGTATTGGTTAAAACAATATATTGAAAAGCATTAAAAGATTGTGTAGCTCCCGAAACCAATGTTACGTTAGTGCCGGTATAGGCATCTTTATAAGTTCCTGCCAATGCTGCCGGAATCACAAATGTTTTACTGGCATTTCTAAGATTGGTCATTACAATAACTTTCTCTGTTCCTAATGTTTTTGTAAAGGCGCAGATATCATCACTGGCATAAGGAGTCATTGTACCACGTCTGATAGCGGCACTGCTATTTCTAAAGTTAAGTATTTTAGCAAATTCTGGTGTGGCAGCTGTATTACTCCAGTTGATTTTTACACTTGTATAAGGCCATGGAATTACCTGATTGAAAGCTACCTCTTGTCCGCTGGTTAAAAAAGGAACCCCTTTCATATAACCTGAAACTAAGAAATTGGCAACTACTCCGGCATTACTTTTAAATACTGTAAAAGGAGCGGTATCGCTATTGTTTTCTGAGTCATGATTCGCAGTCCATCTTACTTCTTGCTGACTTCCTGTTGCATACGTATATTCCATGTCATTTGTGGTTTGGAATCTTGTAGAAACGGGACCTCCGCCTGCAACATTTTTCAAAGCATCGTAAAACCATTTATCACCAAAATTCAAGTCAAATCCGGCTTGAAAATTTTGTAGACGATCTCCTTCTGCAAGCATTAATAAGTTATGAGAAGTAATACCTCTTAAATTACTGATAATTTCTGTCCAGAAATCAATAGGAGGATTATTGGCAAAATCGCAACGGTATCCATCAATATTTGCTGCAAAAATCCAATAGCGCATCGCATCTTTCATTGCTGCACGAAGAGCCGTATTGTTAAGATCCAGTGCTGCAATATCAGAGAAATTTGCTAACTGATTAATCGTTGTTCCGGTTCTTTGATAATATTCCGGATGAGATACAGTCCAGGGGTGATCCCATGAAGTTCCGTTTACAGCAATGTCCAGCATTACGGCCATACCTTTGGCATGAGCCGCATCTACCAGATTACGCATATCTGTAAGTGTTCCATATTCTGAACCTACTGATTTGTAATCCTTGATGCAATACGGAGAGTTTGAACTCCTGGAATCGGTTCCATAAGGATAAATTGGCATTAAATAAAGTACATTGATGCCAAGTGATTTAATTCGGTCCAGATCAGATGTAACCGCCGCTAAAGTTCCCGAAGCACTATGCGGACGAATGTGAACCTGATAAATATTGGCATCTCTCGGATCTGGAACTCCTGTATATGGCGTGCCATACTGAGCTGGATCCTGTGCATAAACTGAACTTGCAAATAATAACAGAAAACAGACTATTGTTTTCGTGAAATGAAATAATCTAGTGGTAATTTTGATTTTCATAATTTTTGTTTTTTGCATGCTTGTCAGCATCTCTAACTAAAATTCATTCTCACGCTCCATTGTTTTTAAATTCGACAAACATTTTGTGGTTAATAGTTTTCAAGTAGTAAAATTTGTTTTTTGTCCATGAATTGGACTTTAGTTTTTTCCGCCACGAATTGCACGAATTTCCCCGAATCAAGCTTGTTTTCTTAATCTCAAAGAGATTCAAAATTTGTGCTAATTCGTGACCCGAGCGATAGCGAACGGGCGAAACAAATTCGTGGCAAAAAAACTTAGAGACTTAGTCTCTCAGCAACTTAGAACCTTAAATTAAATCTTTTTCAATCCTTTTAATTCTGAAGCATTACCTTCTTTAATACTGATAGCAACTCCTCCTCCCGGAGCTAAATATTGTTTTAGAATTGTTTTTGAGGTTACAACAACTTTACTAACAGTATATTTTTGAGGGTTTTGATTCCAATTTGCTTCTTTGGCGTCGGCATAAATGGTGGCAATGAATTTCTTGCCGGCTGGAAGATAATCGAAAGCAAGGTTTGCAGTTCTTGCATTTTCATCGGTAATTCCGCCAACAAACCAGGTATCTTTTCCTTTAGCTTTACGGGCAATAGTGATATAATCTCCAGGTTCAGCTTCCAATATGTAGCTGTTATCCCAATCTACAGCAACATCTTTGATGAACTGAAAAGCATCTGGAAAACGCTCGTAATTACCCGGAATATCAGCAGCCATCTGCAACGGACTGTACATAGTCACATAATAGGCCAATTGTTTTACCAAAGTGGTATTGACACGTTGTGAACTTCCGGTTCCGTAATACGAAAGATCGGTTTGGAAAATTCCCGGTGTGAAATCCATAGGACCTCCCATTAATCGCGTAAAAGGCAAAATGGTAGTATGGTCGGGATTTAGTCCTCCCATAGATTCAAACTCCGTTCCGCGGGCAGATTCCTGTGCAACCCAGTTAGGGAATGTACGGTTTAAACCCGTTGGACGAACCGCTTCATGGCTGTCGATCATGATTTTATAATCAGCGGCACGTTTGGCTACATTGATATAATGGTTCACCATCCATTGCCCGTCATGATGTTCACCACGTGGAATAATTTTACCTACATAACCTGTTTTTACTGCATCGTAGCCGTTGTCATTCATAAATTGAAAAGCACGGTCCAAACGACGTTCGTAGTTGGTTGCAGATCCTGAAGTTTCATGGTGCATAATGATTTTTACACCTTTGGAAGCCGCATATTCATGAACCGCTTTTACATCAAAATCCGGATACGCTGTTACGTAGTCAAAAACTTCTTCTTTCCAGTTGTTGATCCAGTCTTCCCAGCCGATGTTCCATCCTTCGATTAAGATTGCATCGAAACCATTTTTAGAAGCAAAATCAATATATTCTTTTGCTCTTTCCGTAGTAGCGCCGTGTTTTCCGTTAGGAGTTAATTTCGAAAAATCATCTGTCAATTTTACATTATTTTCTTTTCCGAAAGCCCAGGTACTTTTTCCGGCCACAAAATATTCCCACCAGATTCCGATATATTTTACCGGTTTTATCCAGGAAACATCTTTGTAGCTTGTTGGTTCGTTGAGGTTCAGTATTAATTTTGAAGCCAAAATTTCGGTTGCTTTGTCACTTACTACAATAGTTCTCCATGGCGATTGCGCATCAGTCTGTATATACCCTTTATTTCCTACGGCATCAGGTGCCAGATGACTGCGCATTTTATTAGTCGCAGCATCAACTTCAAGATACATGGCAGGATAATTGATTAAACCGGCTTCGTGAATGTTGATATACAGACCGTCATCTGATTTCATCATAGATGGCGTTTGCACAGACAATTCTTTGATAGGCCATTGCGAATTGATTTCGATCGTCGCTTTTTTCATCAACGAAGGAATTTCAGAAATTTTCGAAGTCGTATAAGCATATTCATTGGTGTCATAATCTCCCGGAATCCAGAAAATTTTATGATTTCCGGCCAGTTGAAATTCAGAACGTTCTTCCTTAATCACAAAATAATTCAGATCATTTTGCTTCGGAAATTCATATCTAAAACCTAATCCGTCATTGAATAAACGAAAACGAATTCTAATATATCTGTTGTTGTTTTTTGCTTGCGCCAAAGTGACAACCAACTCGTTGTAATTGTTGCGAATTGTTTTTTCTTCGCCTAAAACCGGATTCCAAGTATCATCAACAGAAGATTGTGCTGTATTTGTAATGGTAAAACCATCCAGAAACGAAGGCAAATTTTGCAGTTCTAATCCCAAAGAACTTGGTTTAATAACTGGTTTTTGTTTATATGATAATTGGTAAGAAGGAACTCCTCCTTCTTTTAATTCAAATTTTAAAGAAAGGTTTTTGTTAGGAGAATTGATCTCCTGCGCCTGAACCCAAAGAGAGTTGGCACAAACAAAAAGACACAGGGCAACTCTTTTGCCTAAAGAAATTTTAAGCAATGCTTTTTTGGATTGAAAATTCATTTTATTTAGTTTTTTGCAAATCTAATTGTATTTTTAAAAATGCTTGTGTATTAATTTTTCAATACTAAATATTGAAAAGGAAGCAATGTAATTTCGGCGCCAACATTTACAGAAGTTCCTGTAAAAGCGTCTTTCCATGTAGCTTTTAAAGCAGGAGAAACAAGATATTTTACAGTACTATTTGTTAAATTAGAAAGTACAAGAACTTTTTCTGCATCGTTTACCATTGTAAAAGCACTTATGGCATCACTGCTATATCCGGTGTAAGTTCCTTTTTTTAAGGCTGCACTTGTATTTCTAAAAGTGATTATTTTTTTGTATTCGGCTAACATAGAAGCATCGGCAGTAGACCAGTCGATTGGTGTTTTGGAGAAATAATCGATTCTTTTGTCATATCCAACTTCTTGTCCGTTGTAAATCATCGGAACAGATTTCATATAAGCAGCTACAACAAAAGTGGCAACAGATCCTTTTTTTTCTCCAAAAAGTTCCAATGGAGTTCCATCAGAAAGGTTTACGTCATGATTGCTGGTGTATCTTACAATTCTGTTTTCAGGATTATAATTGTTTGCATATTCTGTAGCATTCGAATCCTGAATGGTTGTAGCAGGCTGGCTTTCTTTAAAAACTTTTTCTAAAGTGCTGAAGAAATTGAATCCAAAAGTATAATCAAAACCAGAAGCAAAGTGATTCACTTTTGATCCTTCGGCTAACATTAAGATGTTTTGATTTTTTTTGATGCTTCTTAATTTCGTAATCGCATCAGACCAAAAATTCTGAGGAACTAAATCAGCATAATCACATCTGAAGCCGTCAATGTTTGCATTATAAACCCAATATGACATGGCATCGATCATAGCGTTTTTCATCTCCGTATTGTTGAAATTTAATTGTGCTACGTCATTATAATTAGTTCCGGGAGGAATAATAATATTGCCTTTGTCATCTTGTTGGTACCAATCTTTATGTTGTGTAATCCAGGCATTATCCCAAGCGGTATGGTTAGCAACCCAGTCCAAAA
>JBDTNT010000093.1:0-4247 GCA_039933615.1 Flavobacterium sp.
ACTTGAAAAACTCTTTAAAACCAAAATACGATATGCGATTACTTTTTAGTTGTTTATTTTTAGTGTCGTTTTTAAATGTTTTTTCGCAGGAAGAAACAAAACCTAAAATAGAACCGGTTGTTAAAATCGATTCGTTGTATCGTGAGGACCAGTTTTACTTTTCGGTTACCTATAATCTTTTTGCCAATATTCCTTCCGGACTTAAACAGGATAAATTTTCTGTGGGACTTTCGGGTGGTTTTTTGCGTGATATGCCCATTAATAAAAAAAGAACGATTGCAATAGCTACAGGTCTGGGTTTAAGTTACCAGAATTTCTTTCAGAACCTGACGATTTCCAAAGATGGTTCCGGAGCAATAGTGCACAATGTAAACGACTATAATGAGTTTGTTTCAAACCGATACAGACAATATTTAATAGATGTTCCTTTAGAGTTCCGATGGAGAAATTCAACTTATGAGAGTTATAAATTCTGGAGAATTTACGGAGGATTTAAATTTAGTTATATGTTTTCCAGCAAATCTGTTCTGGATGATGGGGAGACAACTTATAAAATAACCAATAATCCGTATGTTGCTAAATTCCAATATGGAGCTTATCTGGCAACAGGTTACAATACCTGGAATGTTTATATCTATTATGGTTTAAATCCGTTGTTTCAGTCAGTTAAGACTTTATCGGGTGAGAAAGTTGGCATCAGGACGATCAATGCCGGTTTGATTTTCTATATCCTATAACCACAAATACAGGAATAAAATCTGAGGCAGTGTCCCTGCCAAAAGACCAATAAGTAATTCTTTATTGGTATGAGCTTCCATTTCCAGGCGTGATGATGCTGTTATTCCCGTTAGTATAACGAGTAAGGCAGTCCAGTACGGGTTTTGCATTTGCAAATGAATGTTGAGGCCAATTACAAAAACAGTAAGTCCGCTGATGGCCAACATGTGCAAACTTGCTTTGATCTTAAAAAGAGAAAGTACCAAAGCTAAAATTGTACTGAACAAAGCTCCGAGGAAAAAGAAATGAAGTTCGGGATAACGGGTAACAATAATACTTCTTTTAACTAATAAGATATATAAAAAACACTGTAAAATAAGCGGAATCTTGCGCTGTGAAGTTTCGTGGATCATCACAGATTTCACATGTCCGGTTGAGCGCAGCAATAAAAAAAACAATGTTGGTACCAGAACAGTAATAATCAGGATCTGAAATAAAACATAATATTTTTCTCTGTTCGTAAAAACATCCTCTTTGCAATACAGATAAAATAAAGTGGCATAAACCGATATAAAGATCGGATGCAGGATATAAGAAAACAGGGGAAGTATTTTTTTCAAGACCAGATAATTTGAGGTATGAAACAAATATAATAAAATTTTTAGCCACGAATTTCACAAATTTTCAGAAATCAATTCTTTCGAAATTTATGAATTTACAGCTCACTTTTTTGAAGTAAATAGTCACTGTATTTTTAAGAAAATCACAACTCTTTTCTGTTTGTAATGTTTTAAATTTGACAAAAATAATTTCAAATGACCATAAACCTAAAAAGCCTTGTTCCAGTTCTTGACGCGGAATGGATTGGTTTAAATACAGCTATTTTTGTTGATCATGTCTCGATCGACAGCCGTTCCCTGCAAAACGGATCCCAAACTTTATTTTTTGCTTTATCGGGTAGTAATAATGATGCTCATTTGTACATTTCTGAACTTATTGACAAAGGCGTCCAGAACTTTGTTGTACAATATGTGCCAGATAATTGCAAGGGAAGAGCTAATTTTTTACTTGTAAAGTATACCTTAAATGCTTTGCAGGAATTTGCAGGTTACTATCGCGATTTTTTTGATTTCCCTGTTATCGGGGTTACCGGAAGTAATGGGAAAACAATTGTAAAAGAGTGGCTTAATTTTTTATTAAGTCCCGATTACAATATTATAAGGAGCCCGAAAAGTTATAATTCTCAGGTAGGTGTTCCGCTGTCCGTTATTGCGATAAATGAAAAACATAATCTGGGTATTTTTGAAGCCGGAATTTCGACGGTGAATGAAATGACGAATCTCGAAAAAATCATAAAACCGGGTATTGGTGTTTTAACTAATATTGGATCAGCTCACGATGAAGGATTTCAGAATTTAGAGCAAAAAATCAAGGAGAAACTACAGCTTTTCAAAAGGTCAGCGGTAATCATTTATCAGAAAAATGAAATTGTCGATTGGTGTCTGACTGCTTTTTTCAAAGAAAATAAATTAGAGGGAAGAGCCCTTTTTTCCTGGAGTTTCACAGATAAAACTGCTGATATCTTTATTCTTAAAAAGGACAGCAGAAATGATAAAACGTACATTCAATATCAATATAAAAACGAGATTTTTGATTTAGAAATTCCTTTTCAGGATTCTGCTTCCATAGAAAATTCTATTTCCTGTTTGTTGGTTTTGCTTCATTTCGAATATGATTTTGCAACAATTCAGAATCGGATGGAAATGCTATATCCGGTAGAAATGCGCTTGGAAGTCAAAAACGGAATTAATAATTGCAGTATTATTGATGATAGTTACAGTTCCGATTTTCAATCACTCAAAATTGCTTTGGATTTTCTGGAAAGCCAAAAAAAGAATGCCTCTAAAACTGTTATTCTATCGGATATTTTTCAAAGCGGATTTTCAAATGAAGAGCTCTATTCAAAAGTGGCACAATTAATTGCGGACAATAAAGTAAATCGTGTAATCGGGATTGGAAGTACGATTTCGTCCTTCTCAGATAAATTCTCAAATGCCGTACTTTTTCCAACGACTGCTGATTTTATTGCCAATTTTGAAAACCTGAATTTTGCAAATGAAACTATTCTTATAAAAGGGGCAAGGTCATTTCAGTTTGAGGAAATTGTTGCTCTATTGGAAGAGAAAACACATGAAACAATTCTCGAAATCAACCTCAATTCAATCAGTCATAACCTGAATTTCTTTAAAGCCAAGTTAGCATCTAATGTAAAAATGATGGTAATGGTTAAGGCTTTTGGTTATGGAAACGGAGGTTTGGAAATTGCAAAATTATTAGAACATCATAAAGTAGATTATTTAGGCGTGGCTTTTGCCGATGAGGGAATCTCGCTTAAAAATGGCGGAATCAAATTGCCGATTATGGTTTTGAATCCTGAATCTACAAGTTTTCCGTCAATCATTCAATATCAGTTAGAGCCGGAAATTTACAGTATAAAAGGATTAAATGCTTTTTTGAAAATCGCTCGGGAAAAGAACCTTAAAAATTTTCCAATTCATATAAAATTGGATACAGGAATGCACCGTTTGGGTTTTGAGGAAAATACGATCGAGGAATTAATAGCAACTTTAAAGGGGAATTCAACCGTTCGCATTCAAAGTATTTTGTCGCATCTGGCAACAAGTGACGACATGAACCATTATGAATTTGTGCTTTCCCAAATTCATTTATTCGAAAAATTATCTTCAAAGTTAATGACTAAGCTGGACGTGAATCCTATCCGTCATATCCTGAATACGTCCGGAATCAGTAATTTTTCTAATGCCCAATATAATATGGTGCGCCTTGGGATTGGTTTGTACGGAGTGTCAAATGATCCTTCAGAGCAAAAATATCTGGAGAATGTTGGGACTTTAAAATCGATTATTTCACAGGTTCGTACAATTCCGGCAGGAGACAGTGTGGGTTATGGCCGTCGTTTTATGGCAACCAAAGAAACCAGGATAGCAACAATTCCGATTGGTTATGCCGATGGGATTTCGAGATTATGGGGAAATGAGGTTGGTTATGTGATTATTAAAAACCAAAAAGCTTCAATTGTTGGTAGTATCTGCATGGATATGCTGATGGTTGATGTAGGTGAAATTAGTTGTAAAGAAGGAGATTCAGTTGTTATTTTTGGAGAAAACCCAACCGTAACTGAAATCGCAAAGGCTTTAAAAACAATACCGTACGAAATTTTAACGAGCATTTCACAGCGTGTTAAACGCGTTTTTTTCAGATAGAATTAAGGAACTTTAGAGAAAATTATGTATTTTCGGTATCAATTAATCATTAAATAAAGAGATAATTATGGGGATGTTTTCAGAATTTAAGGAATTTGCAATGAAAGGCAACGTAGTCGATTTGGCTGTCGGTGTTGTAATTGGTGCTGCTTTTGGTAAAATTGTGAGCTCATTAATTGAGAATGTTATTACACCATTGTTATTAAAGCCTGCGCTAGATGCTGCCCACTTATCTACTATAGAAGA